>NZ_QSDY01000071.1 GCF_003463825.1 Veillonella sp. AM51-8BH | reverse complement strand
TTATTAACTTAAATTATACTATATAGACCTCAGAAAAACAACAAAGGATGAAAAATTCTTCATCCATAGACCTCAGAAAAACAACAAAGGATGAAAAATTCTTCATCCATTATTTATTTGATATAATATTATCTATGAAAACAGCAACGATAATCGACTTGATTGTAGATTCTGGCGTACATACGCAGTCTATGAATCATATTATAAAACAACAGCATATTTCACAACGTATGAGACGGCGATTGCGAAATGACGGTATCATAACAGTAAATGGCAATGCTGCTACGTGGAACACCCTAGTACATGGTGGTGACCATCTCGTTATGAAATTGACACCAGAGCAAGAATTTAGTCTAAGCCCTATGGATCTGGATATTGTCTACGAAGATGAGTATATTCTAGTTATCAACAAGGAGGCTGGTGTACTCATGCATCCCACATCTACGGTACGAGATCATACCTTAGCAAATGGTGTTCTACATTACTATCAAGAGACAAATCAGCATTATGATTTTCATCCGGTTCATCGATTGGATAAGGATACCTCTGGCATTGTTATCATCGCAAAAACATCTGTAGTACAACATGCGTTTGATAAAAAGCGAACTCATTTTCATAAAAACTACGATGCTATTGTAGAAGGTCAATTACCTGCTAATTCTATAAGCATTCAGTGGCCTATCGGACGTAAACCAGGTAGTATTATCGAGCGTTGTTGTACAAGCGAAGGTAAACCAGCTCACACAGATATAACGGTTCTTGGTAGTAATGCCATTAGTCAAAATATGGTAGACCAATACTTCACTCATGTTCAATGTTTGTTACATACAGGGCGAACCCATCAAATTCGTGTCCATCTATCTCAACTGGGATATCCCTGGCGGGAGATGATTTATATGGTGGGCATTTAAATTATATTGGACGCCAAGCACTTCATGCATCACGCGTTAGCTTTTACCATCCCATGACAGATGAATGGTTAGAACTACAGGCACCAATACCATCGGATATGAAGGCATTACTGACCTACTAAGGTAATCAATATTTACTAAAAAAACACTAATACATAAAAATTAACCCACATGGGCTATAAAATTTGACGAATTTTATGCATAAGTTATACAAAAAATATTGGCCCTTTATAGTGTTTCTTGATATACTTAACTTGAATTGATATATGATTGCAATAACACTAGTTTTTTATCTAGCTCATATGTGCTAGAAATACTAGCAGTCACCGTATTAATAACATGATATGACAGGCCCTATGGCCAAGGAGGACAACATGCCATTAGTTACTACTACAGAAATGTTCAAAAAAGCCTATGAAGGCGGCTATGCTGTTGGCGCTTTCAATGTAAACAACATGGAAATCGTACAAGGTATCGTAGATGCTGCTAAAGAGGAACAATCCCCTCTTATCTTGCAAGTATCTGCAGGCGCTCGTAAATATGCTAAACATATTTACCTTGTAAAACTCGTAGAAGCAGCTCTTGAAGACAGCAATTTACCTATCGCTCTTCACCTTGATCACGGCGATTCCTTTGAAATCTGTAAAGACTGTGTAGATGGTGGTTTCACATCCGTTATGATCGACGCATCTCACCATGACTTTGATGAAAACGTAAAAATCACTAAACAAGTTGTTGAATATGCTCACGCTCATGGCGTTGTAGTAGAAGCAGAACTAGGCCGTTTGGCTGGCGTTGAAGATGATGTAAACGTATCTGATGCAGATGCTCGCTTCACAGATCCAGAACAAGCTGCTGAATTCGTACATCTTACAGGCGTAGACTCCTTAGCAATTGCTATTGGTACTAGCCACGGCGCTTATAAATTCAAAGGCGACCCTTACCTCGACTTCGATCGTTTGAAAAAAGTTGGCGAATTGTTGCCTGACTTCCCTATCGTATTGCATGGTGCATCCTCCGTATTGCCTGAATTCGTAGCAAAATGTAACGAATTTGGTGGCAACATTCCTGGTGCACAAGGCGTACCTGAAGAAATGCTTCGCAAAGCAGCTCAAATGGCAGTTTGCAAAATCAACATCGATACAGATCTTCGCCTTGCAATGACTGCATCTGTACGTGAATACTTGGCTCAAAATCCATCCGAATTTGACCCTCGTAAATACTTAGGACCTGCTCGTGATGCTATTAAAGGCATGGTAGCTCACAAAATTAAAAATGTATTGGGTTCTTCCAACAAACTATAATCAATGGCTAGTGGATTTTTAAAAGGAACCTTAATTTTAACCATTGCCGGTTTCGTAGTGAAAGCCATCGGTAGTATTAACTGGATTCTTCTATCCCGCATCTTGGGTGGTGAAGGCATCGGTATCTACCAGATGGCCTTTCCTATCTATTTGTTACTATTACAAATTTCGAGCGCAGGTGTGCCGATTGCCATCTCTATTTTGACGGCAGAACGATTAGCCTTACACGACTTTGGTGGTGCTAAGAGAGTATTCAATATATCTTTTACAATGTTAACCATTACAGGCTTTATCGCCAGCCTCGCCATGTACTTTGGTGCAGATTGGTTGATCTCTAGTGGTCTCATTGCTGAAAGCCGTGCCTACTACTCTATCATCGCGCTCGCTCCGGCAGTATTCTTTGTAACGTGGATTTCCTGCTTCCGCGGGTATATTCAAGGCTATGAAATGATGACGCCAACGGCGGTCAGCCAAATCGTAGAACAACTGTTACGTGTTATCGTCATGCTCGGTGCTGCAGCTATCTTGTTACCTTATGGTCTACCAGCTGCTGCAGGTGGTGCTAGCTTAGGTGCTGGTGTCGGTGCCTTTGGTGCCTTCCTAGTGCTCTTGTACTATTACTACAAATTGCCTAAGGCTAGTAGCACTGGTGAAAGCTATGATGGTCCTCGTGAATCAGCTAAAGAAATTTTGTCACGACTCTTAACATTGTCTATTCCAATTTCTTTAGCAAGTATCATGTTGCCATTAACAGCTAACCTCGATTTGCTCATCGTACCACGTCGACTCTTAGATGCTGGTTTCCCGATGAATGAAGTAACAGAACTGTTCGGTTATCTTACAGGTATGGCAGTTCCGCTCATCAACTTGGCTACCATCATTACAGCAGCCCTTGCAACAAGCATTGTACCAGCTATCTCTCATGCCTATGCAAAACGCGATCATGAAGGTATTTATGACCGCACTGCAGGCTCTATGCGACTAACATTCATGGCAACTGTACCATTTACAGTGCTATTGTATGTACTTGCTGCTCCAACAGTTACTTTGATTTACAATGCACCTAAGGCAGAATTAGCTACACAAATCACTGCGTTCTCTATCTTCTTCCTCGGTGTACACCAAGTAACAACAGGTATCTTACAAGGTCTTAACAAACCGCGTATTCCTGTAATTAATATGGGTATTGCGTTAGTAATCAAAGTCATCCTGAACTGGACATTAACGGCCATCCCATGGCTTGGTATCGGCGGTGCCGCTTGGGCAACCGTTGCTGATATTGGCTTTGCAGCGTTACTCAACTTGATTTATATCAAAAAATACACAGGCTACTTCCTCGATATTTCCCTTCTATGGAAAAATGTGGTCAGTGCCGGTGTTATGGGTATACTCATCTTTATGAGTTACCACTACTTAACAGATATTTTACCAATGTGGGTTAACTTCATACTCACAGGTATCGAAGGCTTATTGCTCTACGTTATTATCATGGTTCTTTTAAAAGGACTTAATAAAAATGATGGTGCAAGCATGCCACTCATAGGTAGATTCTTTAGATAAGCATAAAAAAAGAGGTTTAACACTCAAGTGTTAAACCTCTTTTTTATGCCACTCACTTTACGCTATCTTTTTATAGTATTACTTCTTATCATTATGTACTTTTTTATCTTTCACAATATCCCTAATAGTAGGATTTGTTTGTATCATATCTAACATTACAGGTGAAATACCGATTCCCACAAAAGCCTTATTATTCCAAGCTTTACTACGTTTAGCATCTACATATTGAATTACGTCTCTCAATTTATAGTTACTTACGTGAACATCATCAGGTTTGTATAAATAATACGTATAAACATACTGATTATCATACAAAACCATGCCAAATAGTGTTGCATTTTCCTTGTTAGCTTCAAAGTATAAAGCTGGAACACCATTGTTCCAAACTGTGGCATATTGTAATCGCTTATGACCTTTCAAAGCATATTTTTTAACAACAGTTCTTAAGTAACTATATAAAATATTTTGTTTTTCAACACTAGCACCTTCTATAAATGGTTGCTTACCAAATACAGCTTTAATACGTCCAGACATATAAACATCATATTCAGCTGGGCCTATAACCTCATGTTTCTTGAATTTACTATTTTTTAATACCCTAAATGTATAAGGTCCCAAATGAACAGGATCAGTATATGCTAACACATCACTAGCTGGCTTAATAGAAGGTAAGACAAAATTAGCCAAAGGTCCCATTGTATCTGAGATGGAACGCTGAGTATCATCTTTAATATAATTTTTTATAATATCTTTATTAAGAGATTGACCAATATGATAAGAAATAGTAGGTGTTTTAGGTAATGTAAAGTTGATTGTCCCCACAACCAAATGATCATCAAAGCCTATTACATCCCACGTTGCTTTTTCAAGTCCAGGATAAGTAAATACATCGCCATCTACAAATCGAACTGAGTCTTTTCGCTTTTCTAATCTCTCATTCAAAGTATTCTGTAAAAGAGATTTATTTAAATCAGTATACTCTATATTTGTATCTTCCCATTTAGAACCTTTAGGCTGTTGTCTTGTTTCATATCTAAAATCAGACACGGCATTAATAGTTCCTCCCACACTCTTAATGGAAGACTTAGACATATGTTTAGGATCAATAGACCAACCTACTATACTTTCTTTTGAGCCTGTAAATTTAATATCAGCCCCATTTTCTGTAATAATATATACACTCCTAGAATGATGTATTGCTCTAGTCAATTCTTGTACTACATAAATATCATCACCTAATTTTTCATTATCATAATTTGGCTCATGTTGTGCCCATTTTTTAACCTCAGACTCTTGGAAGTCATCAACCTTCTTAGCAACTTCTCCTTGAATACGATATTCTTGATACGCTTCTTTCCCAATATCTGGGCGAGCCCCAGGAATATTAACATCAATGGCCTGAGATACGCCTATAGTCCCTATAGTCCCTATAAACCCAATACAACTCAACAATAACAAACGTCTTAGCATCATATCTCTCTCCTTAAACACATACATTTGTTTATAATTTTAACACTTAGTTTATATTTTATCAATTTCACTTATGTAGAAAAAATATAGGAAAAAAAGGTCTGACTATATTAGTCAGACCTTTTAGTTTATGCTGTTATGCCTATCATAGTTAGGATTTCCATAATAATTGGTATAGCTACCACAAATAGTATTGTACTAATCATGACAAGTCCTGTAGCAAATGGCAAGTCAGATTTCGATTCATTGGCTACAATTGGTAATACTGCAATAACGGGACCCGCCGATTGTACAACAAAGGTAATGATTGCTATTGGTTCTAGGACGATACCTGCGCCATATTGCAAGCCCAGAATGACACAGAACATGATAATCGGTGATATTACAAAACGACCGATAATACCACCAATGGAATCTTTATTGAGACTCATACTTTTTAGCCCCGCATCATGAAGTACAATACCAATATAAATCAAGGATAATGGGGTTACCATATCTCCTAAGTAATTCAATGTAGTATGTAAAATTGGTGCTAAAGGAATTTCAAAGAATAAGAATATTAATGCTACAAAGAACCCTAACAATGGTGGAGGTAATAACTTCTTCAAATCAAATTTAAACTTCTTATGATTTGTTTCTGTAGCTATTGTGCTATTACTTATACCATCAGTTTTACTATTATCAAAACCTAATTCATCATTAGGCAGTGGATCTAATTCTATAAGGAATACCCCTACCATCCATACTGAAATAGTGTTACCGATATAATATAACAAAAAATACGGTAACGCATCTTGCCCAAAGAGGGCGATTTGTACTGGTAACCCAATAAATAAGCAGTTATCATTAACTACCATATTTATAAAAATACCACGCCTACCTCGAGGTACTTTTAGTACTTTCATCATGATAAAAGCAACGATATAGGCAATTACATAGGTTAATGTAACGGCTAGCATCCCATATCGAAGGTCCCATAAATCCGATGTATGTAGATGATGCAATACCGATACAAATACGCCAGCTGGTAACGCAACAGACATGATAAATCTAGATAGATTACCACTAAATATGGGATGAAACATCCCTCGCCCTTTTAATATATATCCTAGTGAGATCAGCAATACAATAGGTATGATGCTCTGTAAGGATGTAAGAAAAACCATAGTAAACCTCCCGTACAGTTTATTCGTAATCTATCATACCATGTTTTTAACAAAACATATACGAATATAATTATCCCTATAAAACCGAATATAATTATCCCTATAAAACTAATATGAATTTTAGAAAATGTAACAATGTTAACATATTTTAGAATGTATAAGTTTTATAATTAATTGCAATAGTAGTATTATTTATTCACGAATATTTGATATACTTAAACTATACTAATTGTACAAATTTTTACACATCTGAGGTGATATTATGACAAAACCATTCATTGGTGTATCTGGCAATATCTTACGAGATAACGGCGGTGCCTACGTAGATTTATTACGTTCTTATGTAAACCATGATTATCCACGCTCTATCGAAGAGGCTGGTGGTATTCCAGTTATCATTCCATTTACAAAAAATCTCGACGTAGCCCGTGAAACAGTGGCAAAACTTGATGCCTTATTATTATCTGGCGGCCATGATGTATCTCCACTTAATTACGGTGAGGAACCATTGCAAGGTCTAGGCGATGTATTCCCTGAACGAGATCAATTCGATTTTGCATTATTAAAAGCAGCAGAAGAAAAACAAATTCCTATCTTTTGTATTTGTCGAGGTATTCAAATTTTAAATGTATATCGTGGTGGTTCTCTATACCAAGATTTGAAGTATGACGAAAACTGTACGATTAAACATTCACAAAACCAAACACCATCTCTTGGCACTCATACAGTAGATATTGAATTTGAATCAAAACTAGCCAGTGCAATTGGTCGCTCTACATGGATTACAAATTCTCACCATCATCAAACAGTAAAACATGTTGGTAAAGGTTTACAAGTAGTAGCAAGAGCTAAGGATGGTACTGTAGAAGGTTTAGAAGACTCTTCCTATCCTTGGTTAGTAGCCTGCCAATTCCATCCAGAAATGATGTCTGAAACAGATGAGAATGCAAAACGTTTATTTGCTGCCTTTGTAACAGCAGCTCGAGAAAATATAACTAAATTGTAGGAAGGTTTTAGTATGAAAGAAACAGGAAAATTTGGCTTCTGGAGTATTGTACTCCTAGGCATCAATGGTATTGTAGGGACAGGTATTTTCCTACTACCAAACAAAGCATATTCTATCATTGGTTCCGCTAGTTTAGGCGTCCTATTATTTGATGCCGTTATTGCAGGCTGTATCGCCCTTTGCTTTGCTGAAGCGGCAAGCTTATTTACACGTAATGGCGGACCTTACCTATATGCAAAACATGCATTAGGTGACTTTTGGGCCTTTGAAGTAGGCGTTCTAAAATGGATTGTAACCGTTATTGCTTGGGCGGCCATGGCCGTTGGCTTTGCTACAGCATTAGGTGCCGCAGTACCGGCGTTAAGTGGTGATTTTGCAAAAGATGTTATTTCATTTATCTTGATTGTAGGTCTTACCATTGTAAATATCTTTGGTGTTAACGTATCAAAATTCGTTAACAACTTAATCACTATTTCTAAGTTAGTTCCTCTTGCCCTATTCATTGCAATTGGCATTTTCTTTATAAATGGAGCTAACTTTACGCCAGTCTTCCCACAAGATACTTATGTGGATGGATCATTTGCTCAAGCAGCAGTTCTTCTATTCTTTGCCTATACAGGATTTGAAGTTATTGCCATTGCTGCAGAGGATATGAAAAACCCTAAGAAGAATTTACCACGTGCTATTATCATGTGTATGCTTCTCGTGTCCGTTCTATATATGGCAATCCTCGCCGTATCTATCGGTGTACTCGGCTCTGACTTGGCTAATACAAAAGCACCAGTTCAAGATGCTTTTAACGTAATTGTAGGTCCTATCGGTATGTACGTTGTATTAGTAGGAACACTGATTTCTATGGGTGGTATCAACTTTGCGGAGGCTTACTATGCACCTCGAGTGGCTACCTCTATGGCTGAAGACGGTATGTTACCAAGTGCTCTAGCTAAACGTAATCGTTACAATGCACCATATGTTGCAGCTATCGTTACAGCCATTGCCAGTGTACTACTTGCATGGTCTGGTTCCTTTACTACACTAGCAGCCATCAGTGCAGTATCTCGTTTTACACAATACCTACCAACATGTTTAGCGGTTATTATCTTCCGTCGTAAATGGGCAGACAAAACTCGATCTTATACAATCCCTGGTGGCTATTTAATCCCAGTCATCGCGATCGGCACCTCCCTATGGATGCTCGCCCAAGCACAAACTAACCAATTACTATGGGGTCTAGGCGGCTGTATCATAATCTTGCCGTTCTACTACTCCTACTGGAAAAAGAAAAAAGCTGGACTCATTAAAAACAATGACGAAATGTAAATACTATTTTAGTTCTCTTACATATATCTATTTTAGAGATACTACCAGTTAAAAGTAATTCTAATTACCTTAACTATATTCATTTTGTAGATACTACCAGTTAAAAGTAATT
>NZ_QSDY01000070.1 GCF_003463825.1 Veillonella sp. AM51-8BH | reverse complement strand
TTCTCAATATCAAAATGGACTTATTTTATAAACCCTATACTATTCAACCTTTAAGAAACCGCATTTTTACTACACTGATAATATTTATCATTTAGAAAATTTTCGAAATAAATTTTACAAAAACACTTGCATTTCTCATTTAGTATGTTACAATATAGTCAACAATGATTATTCGTTAAGTATACGGATACACCATTGTATATAAAACTGTTAAGACGGCAAGTGCCGAAAAAAAACAAAAATCAGTAAGTACTATTTTAAGAGTTAGGCAAGTGTCTATTTAATCTAAGAATAAGTTTTCTTACTAAGGCGAAGTCGCCCACGAAAATTGTAGAATAAGTATTCTATTATTTGAATTCACAACCAAGTGGTTATGAATATATAAGTTAAGTAACAAATTTGAAAATTATCGTAAGTACAAAGGAGTATTAAAATGGCAGAATTAAAAGGTTCTAACACTGAAAAAAATCTTCAAGCAGCATTCGCTGGCGAATCCCAAGCATTCCAAAAATATACTTTCTACGCAGCAGCAGCTCGTAAAGCTGGCATGAACGAAATCGCTGATTATTTCGAAGAAACAGCTCACAACGAATCCGCCCATGCTAAATTGTGGTTCAAAGCTCTTCATGGTGGCGACGTATCTTCCGATATCGAAGCTAACCTTCGTGATGCAGCAGCTGGCGAAAACTACGAACACACTACAATGTACAAAGATTTCGCTGACGAAGCTGAAAAAGAAGGCTTTGCTAAAATCGCTTACCAAATGCGCGAAGTTGGTAAAATCGAAGCTCGTCATGAAGCTCGTTACCTTGCATTAGCAGCTCAAGTATCTGGTAACAAAGTATTCACTAACGATGAACCAGTTGCTTGGATCTGCGCTAACTGTGGTTACGTACACGTTGGTGAAGAAGCTCCTAAAGTTTGCCCAGTATGTGCTCACCCACAAGCTTTCTTCCACCGTTTCGTGGAATCCATCTAATCTGTAAGTACGACACTAACTAAACTAACAACCTGTAAGTACAGATTTAAATTAAACACACCTGTAAGTACAATATAATCTTACAGTAAGTACTAACAACTTCCTTAACAAAAAGACGATGACTTAGGTCATCGTCTTTTTTTGTGTTCTATTCGCTATTTAGTACTATCCACTAAATGCTTAAACTGTTGTACCGCCTCATAAGGGTTATCTGCATGCGCAATAGCAGATATGATGGCAACACCACAGGCTCCCGCTTCTAGTATAGGCTTCGCATTGTCTAAAGTTATTCCCCCAATACCAACACATGGTAAGGTCAAGCCTTCTGCTTGTAGTTCAGCGACACGCTCCGGTCCACATGGCTCTTGTGCATCAGGTTTACTACTTGTAGCATACATAGGACCTACACCTACACAGTCAGCATAGATTATATCAGTCTTATGAAGTTCCTCCACGGAGTGAATGGAGATGCCAACCACCTTATGGCCTACAAGATTACGAACGGATTCTAGGCTCATATCCTCTTGCCCTACGTGAACGCCATCAGCATTAACAGCTACTGCTAAGTCTACATCATCGTTGATAATATACAGCACATTGTACTTGGCACAGATTTGTTTTAACTGTTGAGCTAACTCTAGTTTCTGTTGCCCCACTAAGGTACCTGCGCCCTTTTCTCTAAATTGGAAACAAGTCACACCGCCTCGACAAGCATCTTCTACGATAGAGAGCAAACGATTTTCATTCAGTTCCACATCTTGCGTACCACTGATGAAATATACTTGTAATTGATCTGGTACAACTACAGGGCGTATACGATTTTCAGATATAAGCACCGCATCATCGAGTGTATACAAACTATCCATAAAGGCTACACTAAAGCTACCAGGTTGTACGCCACTTACCTGCACTGCACGTTCACCGGCCAAACCATAGTAAGCTAATGCATAGGCGAGAAACTCACCGATAGATAGTCTGTTTTTACATGGATAATAAGCACTAAAGAACGCCGCCAAAACAGCTCCTAATAGACAGCCTGTTCCCGTTACAGCTGTCATAATAGGATGACCGTGCGGTACGGCAAATACCCGAGTTCCATCAGAAACATAATCCTCTTCGCCAGTAGCTACAACAGGGCAGTTAATAAGGCGCGCTAGACGATATGCGATAACAGCACTATCCTCAACTTGTGCGCCATCTACACCTTTACCTTCTGTAGAATTATTATCCTCGTCATTGGGACCTAAAGCATCGTAGATAGCTTTGATTTCACTTTGGTTACCTCGTAATAGAGAGATGTTGCCAGTCTTAATCAAATCTAAAACTACAGATAATCGATAAGCACCAGCATGACACCCCACTGGATCTAAAACGATAGGAACCTCATGTTTCTTCGCCAGTGCTATGGCCTCTTTGTAATAACTAACCTTGTCTGGCGTAAGGGTTCCAATATTGATGAGTAAAGCCGATGCATGAACGATGAGGTCTTTTAAATCTTCACTGCATTCGCTCATCACAGGCGATGCACCAATGGCTAGTAAACCATTGGCCGTAAAGGTACGTACCACATCATTAGTAATGCAAATAACAAGAGGATTTCTCTGACGCAATGTCTCTAATATATTTAGATTAGGCCAAGTTTGACCTTTCATATATGGATTTTCATGGTTCATATCAGTATCTCCTCTAGTCATCTTTCAAGAGCTCATCCATTGTCTCAGGTCCATTAGCTAGTAGTCCATAAGCCATATGGTTAACAGGACCACAGCCATGGCCTAGCGCTGGGTTATGCTTAATAGCAAGAGCGATATAGTCCTTAGCAATACCGATGGCATCCATTACGTCACGCCCTTTAGCGAGTTCCGCTGTAATAACTGCAGAGAAGGTACAGCCCGTACCATGCGTGTGCACCGTATCATATTTAGGACTCGACCAAGTGCGTACGCTACCATCTTTGGTGAAAGCATAATCCGTTGCATCTTCTCCAATATGACCACCTTTAATGATGATCACTTGAGGTCCTAATTCCTGTAAGATACGATGAGCCGCTGTTGTTATGTCGCTTTCACAATCAATAGACATGTCCGCTAAGACCTCAGCCTCACTACGGTTTGGTGTAATCACTGTAGCGGTCGGAATGAGTTTAGATTTTAAGAAATTTACCGCCTCATCTGATACGAGTCGATCACCGCTAGTGGCAATCATAACGGGATCCATTACATAAGGAATTGGTTTACTCACATAAGGATAGATAAGATCCATCATCTCCGGCAAGGCAATCATGCCCGTCTTAACGGCTTGAGGTTCAATGTCAGAATACACATCGTGTAATTGTCGGTCAATACTCTCTAGCGACAGATGTTCTACATGATGAACGCCCGTCGTATTTTGGGCTACCACAGAGGTAACAACAGCCATGCCGTATACGTGACGACTTTGGAAGGATTTCAAATCAGCCATAATGCCAGCGCCGCCGCTTGGGTCAGTACCAGCAATTGTCAATGCAGTATGTAGTTTCATTATGCCTCCTTATGTAATAGATGACGACGAGATAAGATTTGTAATACTATGAAACCAATGCAAGCACCTGCTATAGAGCTCATGGAGAAGGATGTAATCAAAGTCAACAATGCCAAAGGTTTACCTAACAAGAAATTGGCTATAGGATAACTCACAAGAGCACCAATGAGGCCTGTACCGATGATCTCGCCTAAAGCCGCTGCCCAGATGACATTGTATTTCTTATATAAATACGCAGATAGCCAAGCGCCAATCATGCTACCAGGAAAGGCCAATGGAGAACCTAGTGCCAATACATTACGTAAACAAGATGTACTAAATGCGGCACCTACTGAAAATCTTGCCCCCACCACAACGGCTAAGATAACATTAATCATATGTTGAAACGGAAAAATGCGAGCCGGCCCAACAGGAATGGATGTTGTAGATAACACTACGCCTAAGGCCACACATATGCTAGCAATAATTAGTTTTTTCATAATACCTCCAAACATATAAAAACGAGACCACTCAAAATGGAATGGTCTCTTAATAGTTTAGTATTATGTTGCACTCCACTTCCCTACGCCAGTATTATCTGGATCAGGTCTAGGGTTTTGAATGGTCAATCTCAGCAAAAGCACCCCTAGTGGCAATATATTTTTATACTCTAGTTATAACATTATTATACAATCTATGCAAGAGCATATAATCACTCCAATTATAGCGAATATTCCTATACCAATATTCCCCTAAAAAACTATATTTTTAATCACTCCAATTATAGCGAATATTCCTATACCAATATTCCCCTAAAAAACTATATTTTAATCTAACCTTCATCTTTAAATTGAATTAATCTAATTTTCATATTATACTAAACCTAAATGGAGGTGTAGTGTAATTTTCATATTATACTAAACCTAAATGGAGGTGTAGTGTACTATGAATAAATATCGAACAGACGAAGAACTAATTAATATTTGTGAAGATTTTATAGCTGCTTCTATGGAATATGATAAAATAGGTAGACCCAATGACCCACCATGGAAAGATTCTATTTCTATAATGTGTAACATACATTATGAGTTTGGTAATAGAATTAGGCAGAATAACCAAATTAGTGAATATATACTAAATCTATATATCAATACAGGAGAATGTTTAGCGTATGAGTTAATACATTTAAATGATTGGTCTAGAGTAGAGTCTATCTATCATCACATGGCATGCATGTATAAAGACTATACTACTGAGATTGATGAAGAACGTTTAATATATTACCAAAAACAAGAAAGAGAAGCTCAACTCAATAAGCATGAACAACAAAGTTTAGGATGCTTTGGTTGTTTAGGTATTATAATTGTAATTGGTATACTATATAAAATATTATTCTAATCACACGTATAAATGTAGAGCAATAAAATATATTATGTTTATAAAGTAAAAGAATTGACGGTTCCCTATTAACCGCCTATAATGAATCCATAACGGGGTGCTCACACGAGTGGGCTGAGAGTAAGCTAATGCTTTAACCCATAACCTGATTTGGATAATGCCAACGTAGGGAACATAGAGGATTAATAGCCGAGTTCCTGTGAACTCGGCTTTTTCTATGACTTCCTGGCAAGGAGGACGTATGAAAGATACACACATTACACAACCACAGTTCGCCATGATATGGTTTGGTGCCGCTCTATCCATAGCGGAGATTATGACGGGAACCTATCTGGCCCCCTTAGGGCTCACCCAAGGTCTATATGCCATCATACTGGGGCATATTATCGGCGGTATATTACTCTTTGGAGCTGGCCTCATCGGTGGACGCTTGCGGCAAGGCAGTATGAATACTACCGCTTTTAGCTTTGGCCCATTAGGGGCTAAGGGGTTTGCCTTTTTAAATATGCTGCAACTCATCGGATGGACTAGCATCATGATCTACGATGCTATGCTCGCCTTACAAGAGCTAGCACCCCTATCCCCTATGATTTGGACGATAGCTATTGGCGCGCTTGTCATCCTGTGGCTTTTCATCGGCCTCCACAATACGGGCTATATTCAAGCTATTGTATCTGTTCTATTGCTAGGGCTCACCCTCTACATGGGCGCTCACATGATTGCTCAATGGCCTAGTGAAAGTAGCCTTATAGCTAGTGGAAATATGAGTTTTATGGCAGCCCTCGAGTTATCTATCGCCATGCCACTCTCTTGGCTTCCTCTTATTAGTGATTATACGCGCGAAAGCAAAAAACCTTTCTCTGCATCACTGACAAGTGCTACAGTCTATACAGTAACAAGTATTGTTATGTATACCTTAGGTCTTAGTGCCGCTATCTTTGGCGGTGGCGACTCCATCATTACTATCATGATGAATGCAGGACTTGGCCTTGCGGGCCTCATCGTTATCATCTTCTCTACCGTTACTACAACCTTTATGGACGCTTACTCTGCAGGCGTATCTAGTACGACTATCTATAACGGTGCATCCAGCAAAGGCATCGCCGTCATCGTTACGCTCGTGGGCACTATTGCAGCTATTCTATATCCAATGGATGATATTACAGACTTCCTATACCTCATCGGCTCTGTATTCGCTCCGATGATTGCCATCTTATTGGCGGACTACTTTATCAATCGCCAACAAGTACAAACATTATCCGCTTATCTCGTACGAGGTCTTATTTGGTCCGTATCCGTTGGTTTATACCACTATATGTTACATAGTGAAAGCACAATAGGAGCTACATTACCAGCCTTTACAATGGCATTTGTCGTTACAGCTATCGTTGGATTTATAAGTAAAACAGCGCACATATCAACAGAAATTAAGTAGCATTAGCAAGTAACATCTATTATAAACGTACTAATTCAATGCTAAAGATTAAAGATAATAGTAAGTACACTGCTATCATTGCTATCAACTATCTAAAAAGAAAACACCTTCACAATCCACTAGTTACTGAACTATACATCTCAAAATTGTGTCCAGTTTTTGGCATGTAGTTCATAGGATTATGAAGGTGTTTTATGTATCTCTATTTAATTTTAAAGTATTTTATCACTGTATCAAAACCATACGATTTAAATGTTTATCATCATTCAGCAATCGTAATTAGCCCGTTTTCACAGGTCCAGTGTCTATCTCCTACGCTTTCTGCTTCGCTTTCATCATGGGTAACCCATACGCAAGGTACATCCCATTCACGGATGATAGATACGAGATCCTCACGAACTTGCTTTCTCAAGTTCCAATCGAGTGCAGATAAAGGCTCATCGAGGAGCAAAATAGTCGGTTTAGAGTAGAGCGCACGACCTAATGCAACCCGTTGTTGCTCACCACCAGATAAGCTACCCGCCTTAGTTTTGCGGTATTTCTCTAAACCTAAACGTTGTAACAACGTATTACACATGTCAGGTGTGCCTCGTTTGCTATAGGTAATATTACGTTCTACCGATAGATGAGGAAACACAATATTGCCTTGTGGCATATAGCCTACTTGGCGCTCTTGGGCAGGCACCCAAAGCTTTTTATCTCGATCAACCCACGTCGTTTCATCACATTGAATACTGCCAGTTGTGGGTTTTACGAGGCCCGCGATGCATTTGATAAACGTACTTTTACCACTACCGGACTGTCCCGTCAGCACAGTAATACCAGCCGGCAGCGCCCCATCGGCTTTCACAGTCACAGAAGGTCTAGCTACAGTAAAGGAAAATGTAATCATAGAACCTCCTAATTATTATCTGTATGGCGGAACAGGGAACCTTTTGTAATAAGGTGAATTCCGCTCAATAATGCCAATGTAAGAACACAAATATAAATAACTAGCTCAAAGGCATCCATGTACTGCCCTGCCTCTACATAGGAGTAGATAGCTAACGGCATAGTACGTGTTACCCTTGGAATATTACCAGCAATCAAGATGGTAGCACCGAATTCGCCCATGGCACGACAGAATGCCAAGATGCTGCCTGTCACAATACCTTTCCATGCAAGGGGAATCGATATAGTAAAGAAGATACGTAGCTCAGAGGCGCCTAATGTTCGAGCTACATCCTCCATATTATGATCTACGGACTGCAATGCAGAACGTACCGTTTGATAAAACAGTGGAAATGCAATAACAGAAGAGGCTATGACGGCACCGGAAGCGGCAAAAACGACACTCATGCCATGAGCTTCAAGCCAAGCCCCAAAGGCATAGCCCGGTGTAAATACCATAAGCAACGCAAAACCAACAACGACTGGCGGTAAAACAAGGGGCAATGTAATTAAAGCATCAAGAATGGCAATGCCGCCCCATTTACAGCGTTTCATCCAATAACAAGTTGCTAAGCCACTTAAAATAACTATAATAAGAGCAATACTTGCCACCCACAGCGATAACCAAAACGGACTCATGCTATCCCCCCTTTCTATTTAATAATGCTGAAATCATATATTTCCAGCTAGGACTAACAACAATAATATATATATTGTACCATAAGAAAACGCTAGCCATGAGAGCTAGCGTTTTACTCTTATTTAGAAGTGGAGAAACCGTATTTCTCTAATACTTTTTGTCCCTCTGGGCTCATTACATATTGGTAGAAATCTTTTGCCAATGCATTGTCATATTTTTTAATGATACCGATTGGATAGATAACTGGATCATGAGAATCTGCAGGTGTTACTGCGGAAATTTGAACGGCATCACCTGCCGCAATAGCATCAGTTTTATAGATAAAGCCCGCATCACCAGCACCTTGGCTAATGGATGCTGTTACAGCTTTTACGTCTTTAGCATATACTACATTTGGTTCAACTTGTTCCCAAACACCTAATTTTGTTAATACTTGTTTACCATAATTACCAGCTGGTACTGTTTCAGGATTACCTAAAACGATACGTTTAACAGAAGCAATTTGATTTAATTCAATTTTAGGTTGGCCTTTTGGAACTACAAGAACTAATTCATTAGTTACAAATGGTTTAACATCTGTTACAAGGTCTTTGTCTTGCAACATTTTCATATTCTTTTCGTCAGCAGAGATGAATAAGCTAGCTGGTGCGCCTTGTTCAATTTGTTGGCGCAATGTGCCAGAACCAGCAAAGTTAATAGCAATTTGGTCGTCTGATAAGTTATGACTCTTTTTGTAGGACTCTGCCAATTCAGTAAGAGCACCTTTCAAGCTCGCTGCCGCTTGTACAGTAATCTTTTCAGATGTGCTTGGTTTAGCAGAATCTGCTGCTTTGTTTGTGTCACTACCACACCCCACTAACAAGGCTAGCATGAAAACGCTCATTAATACTAATAGAATTCGTTTCATAATTCCTCCTGTGCATCCCTTTGGACTCCACACTGTGAAAGCTATGGTTACTCACCGTAGAGACACGTTCAAAGAACAAACTAAATATACAATATATTCATATTATACTATATATTTGTTAATTAATATGTATGTAAAAACTCACATTTTGCATATATATTTCTGATGAATACCATAAGAAATCATAATGGATAAAACTTTTAAGCCCCGAACAATACATACTATGGTATGATAATACTATACATTAAATCCATACTAAATT
>NZ_QSDY01000007.1 GCF_003463825.1 Veillonella sp. AM51-8BH | reverse complement strand
GTAAAAAAAAAACAATTATTTGAAAGTACTACTATAAATGCTTTATAATTATATAGTTAAAGTATATTTTCTAAGGATTGGGGTTTATGGGAGATTATAATTATAAGTTAGATGTTTTTGAAGGTCCTTTAGACTTGCTTTTACATCTCATTGAAAAACATAAAATAGAAATCACCGATATTCCTATCGTTGAAATTACGAGCCAATACTTGGAATATTTAGATAATTGGAATCACTTTGATATTCATTATAGTAGTGAGTTTCTTGTAATGGCATCTACCTTATTGCAGATTAAATCGCGTATGTTACTGCCTAAAGCTGAACCTGAGCCAGATGAAGCTGAGGATCCACGTGATGAATTGGTAGCAAAATTAGTAGAGTTTAAGAAAATCAAGGATTTTACAGCTCTATTAATGGAGCGTACAGCTGTTTCTGCCAATATATTTAGTAGACCTGAAGAAACAAGCGTACTTGGATTAGATAATGTATATAATTTAGAACTTTCCCAATTATACGAGATTTTTTATCAAACCTTGAAGCGAGCTAAGGAATTACCTGAAGAGGAACCTATTCGTGAAGTAAAGGTTGAAAAAGACAGTTATAGCTTAGAAGATATGATTCTGTCTTTATCTAGTCGTATACGTCGTGGTGAAAGTTTACACTTTAGAGAGTTATTAGTGGCAATTGAAACAAAGAGTGGAATGGTAACGATCTTTATGGCTGTTTTAGAATTGTTGAAACAACAAATTATGGAAATGAGCTATGAAGAGGATGATATTGTATTCACTGCAGCCTTAGAAGGTACCGTATAGAAAGGGGGCTATATGAGCTTACCAACAATGCATTTAGAGGCCGTATTGTTTTCATCGGCAAAGCCTATATCAATAGATATGCTTGGAGAATTATTTGGACTTTCAACAGAGGAAGTACAGGACTATATAGACACATTACAACGTGAGCTTGAAGACCAAAATCGAGGTATCCGATTGAGAGTATCAGGGGCTGGTGTTGAGTTAGTTAGCGCTATGGAAAGCGCTGATTATGTAGGTCATATACGTAAGCGAGAAGATAAATTATCTAATGCAGCGATGGAAACATTAGCTGTTATAGCCTATAAACAACCTATAACTAAAGCTGAAATTGAAGAAATCCGCGGTGTAAATAGCGATAAGATTATTAAACAATTACTCACTCGATCTCTTATTGCTGAGCTAGGTCATAAAGACACTGTAGGAAGACCTATTCTTTATGGTACCACCGACGAGTTTTTAAGAAGTGCTGGTGTAGAATCTATTGAAGCTTTACATCAAGAAGTTTTGGAAACAGAAGGATAATATGGAACGATTACAAAAATTTATTGCTAGTTGTGGTGTTGCATCACGACGTAAGGCAGAAGAATTAATTACGGAGGGGAAAGTTCAGGTTAATGGCCGCAAGGTAACTGAACTGGGCGTTAAAATTGACCCTCAAAAAGATAAGGTTAAGGTTAATGGCCAATTATTGGCGCAAGAAAAACCTGTATATTATTTATTAAATAAGCCAAAGGGCGTCATTACATCTGTATCTGACCCTCAAGGTCGAGAAACTGTTTTAGATTATATCAAAAACGAATCTAAACGCATTTATCCTATTGGTCGTCTTGATTTATATACTGAAGGTTTATTATTACTTACCAATGATGGTGAATTAGCACAAAATTTAACACATCCATCTAAAGGTGTAGAAAAAACCTATGAAGTGCGCATCAAAGGTCGCGTTCGTGATGAAGATTTACAAGTCATAGCCAATGGCGTTAAACTTGAAGACGGAATGACAGCACCTGCTACAATTGTAGATTTAGGTTTTGACGATCATAACGGCGTTCATGAAGTAGAGATTACCATCCATGAAGGTCGTAATCGCCAAGTTCGTCGTATGTTTGAACACTTTGGTTACCGCATCCATAATTTAAAACGCATTGCTTATGCAGGTCTCACATTGGGCGGTGTAAAACGTGGAGCTTCTCGTCAACTTACTATTAGAGAGGTAAAAGCACTTAAAGCGTTGGGGACTGATAAGAAATGAAACAAATCATAGTCATTGGTGGTGGTGCGGCAGGTCTTATGGCGGCTGTTATAGCAGGTCGTGAAGGTGCTCGTGTCATATTACTTGAAAAAATGAATATGGTTGGTAAGAAGATGGGCATTACAGGTAAAGGTCGATGTAATATTACAAATAATGCAGATATGACTGAGTTCATTAAAAATACGCCAGGTAATGGCAAGTTCCTCTACGGTGCTTATGAACGCTTTAGTAATGAAGACTTGCTTGAACTATTACATAGTTGGGGTTTGAAAACTAAGGTAGAACGTGGTGGTCGCGTATTCCCTGAATCTGATTCCGCTCTAGAAGTACGCAATACATTCATGAAAATCTTGAAAAAGTATAATGTTCAAGTTCATTTGAATGAACCTGTTACATCTATTACTGTAAAAGATGATCGAGTAGTGGGTGTTACAACAGATAAAGAACAATATGCTTGTGATGCTGCTATCATCTGTACTGGGGGTGCTTCTTATCCTTTAACAGGTTCGACTGGTGATGGATATACCTTAGCTAAGAAAATAGGGCATACCATTACGGATATTAGACCATCGTTGGTGCCAATTGTAACTGAGGAATCATGGGTGAAGGATATTATGGGGCTTAGCTTCGTAATGTTGAGGTATCCGTTATTTCTAAAAATAAGGTACAGGCCAAGCAATTCGGGGAAATGATGTTCACCCATTTCGGCCTTACAGGTCCTACCATCTTGTCGTTAAGTCATACGGTAGGCAAATTATTGCGTAAGAAAAATCCTCAAATTACTATTGAAATAAATCTTAAGCCTGCATTAACTGCAGAAGTATTAGATAAGCGATTACAAAAAGATTTTGATTTATATTCTAAGAAACAATTGGCTAATGGAATGAAGGATTTACTGCCGGTAAATCTTATTCCTATTGTTATAAAGCTTGCTGAATTAGATCCAAGCAAACCAATTAATCAAATCACAAAAGAAGAACGTTTGCGTTTATGTCATGTATTACAGCATATGACATTAACCGTTAAAGAATTGCGTCCGGTGGCAGAAGCCATTGTGACAGCAGGGGGAATCTCGTTAAAAGAATTTAGTCCAAAAACAATGGAATCTAAATTAGTGAAAGGTTTATATGGCGCCGGTGAGGTTTTGGATATTGATGCCTTTACGGGTGGCTATAATTTACAAGCAGCTTTTTCTACTGGTTATGTAGCGGCTATGCATGCTGTACATGGTGATGAAGAATAGAGGTTATTATGAATACTAAAAAAATTGCCATTGCTATTGATGGTCCTGCAGGGGCTGGTAAAAGTAGTATTTCAAAAGTAGTGGCTAATGAATTAGGTTATTTATATATTGATACAGGTGCTATGTATCGAGGTGTTACATGGGCTGTCCTTGATAGTCATGTAGATGTTAACAATCAAAAGGAGGTTGAGGCTTTACTCCCTTCATTAGATTTAACACTAGAGCCTACGGCAAGTGCTTGTAAAGTGTATGTAAAAGGTCAAGATGTAACTGATTTAATTCGACAACAACAAATCAATGAAAATGTATCAACCATTGCTTCTTATAAAGGAGTACGTGAATACTTAGTTGAACGTCAACAAGCAATGGCAGCTGTTGGTGGTGTTATTTTAGATGGTCGTGATATAGGTTCTGTTGTATTACCGAATGCAGAATTGAAAATATATTTAACTGCTTCTGTAGATGCACGAGCTAAACGTAGATGGCTTGAAGTTCAAGGTACTTCTAATGAGCAACCATTAGAAGACATTAAAAAGAACGTAGAAAGTCGCGATGAAATGGATAAAAATCGCGATGAATCTCCACTCGTATGTGTTGAGGATGCCATTGTTGTGGATTCTAGTAATATGACATTTGATGAAACAGTGAAACATATATTGCATCTAGTACAGGAGCGAATCTAAGATGAATAAATTTTCTACATGGCTTTGGCGTACTGCCTTTTGGTTGCGTTATAAAGTCGGATATGGATTAAAGGTATACGGTCGTGATAACTTCCCTATGGAAGGTCCCGTTATTGTTGTACCAAATCATTTGAGTAATAATGATCCACCTATTTGTGGGTATGCATTACCAAGACATGTGCACTTTATGGCAAAGCAGGAGTTATTTGTAAATCCTATTTCTCGATTTTTCTGTACTTGGCTTGGTGCGTTTCCTCTAAACCGTGGAGCTATTGATAAGGTGGCTATTCGTCATGCATTAGGTTTATTGAAAGATAATAAGGTGCTAGGGATTTTTGCCGAGGGGAATCGACAAAAGAGTGGCAAACTTGGTAGATTCCATGACGGAGCCGCATCCATTGCGTTGCGTACAGGTATTGGCATTACACCAGTTGCCATTATTGGATCTCATAATATGAAGAAAAATCAAGTCGCATGTATTATTGGTAAACAAGTTCCTGTAAGTAAAGCAAAGCCTACACCGGAAGCAATAAAAGAAGTTAATGATCGTGTGAAAGGTGAAATCCAACGCATGATAGATTCTTATCATGAAAATCGTATAGAGGAGACTTTATGGAAATAATTTTGGCTGAAAACCACGGCTTTTGCTATGGCGTAAAACGAGCTGTTGAAATGGCTGATGAAGCTGCCAATAGCGAAGGTAAAAGTTATACATTAGGACCTATCATTCACAATCCTCAAGTTGTAGGGCGCTTAGAAAATAAAGGTGTAAGCCCCATTCAAGAGGTCGCTGATATCGATGAAGGAACTATGATTATTAGATCTCATGGTGTAGGTCCTGCTATTTATGCTGAAGCCGAAGAAAAGGGCTTACATATTTTAGATGCTACATGTCCTCATGTAAAAAAAGCACAACAAGATGCTAAGTCTGTCATTGAAGACGGCATGACATTGGTGATTTTAGGCGAAAAAAACCATCCTGAGGTCAAAAGTATTAATTTATGGGCAAATAACAAAGGAATAATTATCGAAGATGAAGAATCCGCCGAAAAACTACAAATTGTGGAAAAAATGGGCGTTGTTGTACAAACAACCTTTTCACAATTCAAATTTAACAGTATAATAGAGATATTAGAGAAAAAATCTAAGAATCTTAAGATTTTCAAAACGATATGCAATGCAACGCAAGAACGACAGAACTCTGCCGTTGACTTAGCACGTAATGTAGATCTTATGATAGTGATAGGCGGTAAGAACAGCGGCAATACAAACCGATTGGCAGAGGTTTGTCGTGACGTTGGATGTACAACATATCACATTGAAACTTCTACTGAATTACAACTGGAATGGTTTAACCGAGTACAGACGGTAGGAGTTACAGCAGGAGCATCGACTCCCGACTGGATTATTAAGGAGGTCATTGAGACAATGAAAGATTTTGCAGAATTATTAGCAGCAGAAGGTCAAGAAGAATTTAAGAAAGGGAACGTTGTAGAAGGTACAGTAGTTCAAGTTGAAGATGAACGCGCATATGTATCTTTTGGCTACAAAACTGAAGCCATTTTGAACAGAACTGAAATTTCTTATCCAGCACCAGAATCTGCCAAAGATGTGTTGAAAAATGGTGATGAAATTAAAGCAGTTATCATGAACCACATCAAAGAAGATAATCCTATTTATCTTTCCATGACTCGCTTGGCTAAAGATGAAGATTGGCAATATGTTATCGAAGCACAAGAAAAAGATGAAGCTATCGTATGTAAAGGTATTGATGCTATCCCAGCAGGTTTGGTAGTAACAGTTAAATCCCTTCGTGGTTTCATTCCATTGTCCCAAGGTGATGTTCATTTCGTAAAATCCTTGGACAACTTGGTTGGTACAGAATTCGAAGCTAAAGTACTTGAAATCGACGAAAAGAAAAACCGTTTGGTTCTTTCCCGTCGTGCAGTATTGGAAGTAGAACGTCAAGCTAAATTAGCTGAAGCATTGAAAAACATCAACGTTGGCGACAACTATAAAGGTATCGTTCGTAAAATCATGCCTTATGGTGCTTTCGTAGATATCGGCGGTATTGAAGGTTTACTTCACATTTCCGACATTTCTTGGCAAAAAATCAAAAAAGTGGAAGATGTTCTTTCCGTTGGTCAAGAAATCGAAGTTAAATTACAATCCTTCGACGCTGAAAGCAACAAATTATCCTTGTCCTTAAAAGCTTTATCTAAGAGCCCATGGGACGTAGCTGAAGAAACATTGCACGTTGGCGATGTTATCAACGGTAAAGTTGTTCGTTTGGTAGCTTACGGTGCATTCGTAGCTGTTAACGACGACATCCAAGGTTTACTTCACATTTCTCAAATTACAAAACAACGTAATGCGAAAGTTGAAGATTACTTAAACCGCGGTCAAGAAGTTGAAGTTAAAATCATTTCTCTTAACAAAGATGAAAAGAAATTGGGCTTGGCTTTAACTGAATTGATGGAAGCAAAAGAAACTGCAGAAGACGCTGAATAATTCATTGTCTAATATAAAGGCTAACCAAGGTTTCCTTGGTTAGCCTTTTTGCGTACTATACGTAGAATATGATAAAATATAGTAATGTATTAGATTAGATAATGAGGTGAAACCATGGCAAAACCATTAGTGGCCGTTGTAGGTCGTCCAAATGTAGGGAAATCTACACTTTTTAATGCCATTGTTAATAAACGGATCTCTATCGTTGAAGATATCCCTGGTGTAACACGGGATCGTATTTACTTTGACGCAGAGTGGTTAAATCGTGAATTTACAATGATCGATACAGGCGGTATCGAATTTATTACAGATAATAGTCATGTTATTCCTAAGATGATGCGATTACAAGCTGAATTGGCTATTGAAGAGGCAGATGTAATCTTATTTGTTGTAGATGGCAAACAGGGTATTGTACCTGCTGATGAAGAGGTTGCTAATATCTTACGGGCTAGCGGTAAACCTGTAGTATTAGTTGTTAACAAAATCGACAGTGTTAATCAGGAACCTAATATTTATGAATTCTACAATCTTGGCTTAGGCGATCCTATCGGTATTTCCGCTAAAAACTTAATGAATTTAGGCGACTTACTAGATGATACGGTTAAACATTTCCCTCCAGTTGGGACAAATGTTGATGACGAAGATACTATTCATGTCGCAGTTATTGGTCGTCCTAATGTAGGCAAATCTTCTTTAACTAATGCTTTATTGGGTCAAGACCGTGTAATTGTATCTGATGTAGCGGGCACAACACGTGACTCTATCGATACATATTGGACTCATGGTGATCAAAAGTTTGTTCTTATTGATACAGCAGGTATGCGTCGTAAGTCTAAAATCGAAGAAGCTGTTGAACGATATAGTATTGTTCGTTCTTTGCGCTCTGTAGACCGTTCAGATATCGTCGTTCTTGTTCTTGATGCTCAAGATGGTGTTACAGAACAAGATAAGAAAATTGCTGGCTATGCTTATGAAGCCGGCAAGGGTGTAATTATTGTTGTTAATAAATGGGATCTTATTGAAAAAGATGACAAAACAACATTGCGCTTTACTGAAGATATTTATGATGAATTAGGTTTCTTGCAATTTGCACCGATTCTTTTTGCATCTGCATTGACTAAACAACGTATTCATCGCTTAGCTGACATGTTGAAATTCGTTTCTGAACAACAATATCGTCGCGTGTCTACAGGTACATTGAACCAATTGTTACAAGATGCTCAAACTGTAAATCCTGTACCTTCTCGTAATGGCAGAATTCCAAAAATTTACTATATGACGCAAGCTAGTGTTAAACCACCTACATTTATTTTGTTTGTAAATGAACCAGAGTTAATTCACTTCTCTTATATGCGTTTCTTAGAAAATCGATTACGAGAGTCCTCGGTTTTGAAGGCACACCAATTCGTTTAGTATTGCGTGGTAAGAAACGAGATGATGAAGACTAATGGATATTATGATTATTGTATATGCTGTGTTTGCATACCTTATTGGTTCAATTCCTAGTGGCCTAATTATTGGCAAGACCTTCTTTAATACAGATGTACGTCAATATGGTTCTAAAAATATAGGTGCTACTAATACGTATCGCGTTATAGGTCTAAAAGCTGCATTACCAGTATTTCTCTGTGATGCTTTAAAAGGGGCAGCTGGGGTTGTATTGTTGTCCTCTTATGGACCTATGTATATGATCTTAGGTGGTATCCTTGCTATGATGGGCCATAACTGGTCTATTTTCTTAGGCTTTAAAGGTGGTCGTGGGGTAGCTACAGGTCTTGGCGTTCTAATTGCTTTATCACCTTTAGTGGCTTTGATTGCCTTCTTGGTATGGGGCGTAATAGTCTATTTTACTAAACTCGTATCACTAGGATCTATTATAGCGGCAGCTTTAGTACCAATTTTGATGTATTTTACAGGAGAATCTTATTGGTTTGTAGGCTTTGGCGCTTTGGCAGCTTTATTTGTTATTGTTCGACATTGGGATAATATTAAACGTTTACTTGCAGGTAATGAGTTAAAAGTAGAACGTATCAAAAAGGATTAATCTATGAATGTTGTTGTTGTCGGCTCTGGTAGCTGGGGTACTGCTCTTGCTATTAAATCCGTATTAGCTGGAAATACTACAACTTTATATTGTCGACGTCCAGAATTTGCTACACAATTAGCAAAAGATTTAGAGAATAAAGAGTACTTGCCAGGTGTAATATTACCAAAGGAATTACTATATAGCTCAGACCTTGGTGCTTGTATCAAAGTGGCTGATATCGTTCTAATGGTTACACCGTCTGTACATGTACGCACTAGCTTAGAGTCTCTTAAACCATATGCGCGTAAAGAACAATCCTATATACTTTGCTCAAAAGGTGTAGAACGTACTACTGGTAAATTACTAACTACAGTTATGCGAGAGGTTCTAGGCCCCGTAGGATGCAATCTCGCAGTTTTATCTGGTCCAAATCATGCTGAGGAAATCGGTCGTGATCTACCTGCTGCCTCTGTATTGAGTACAGAAAATCTTGAAGTGGCCACTATGTTACAGAAAACATTATGTAGTCAAAACTTTAGGATTTATGCAAATACCGATATTACTGGTGTTGAATTAGCTGGGGCTACGAAGAATATTATTGCTCTTGCCGCAGGGATCGTTGACGGCTTGAAGTTAGGTGATAATTGTAAAGCCTTACTCTTAACACGTGGTTTACATGAGATGACTCGTTTTGGTGTAGCCTTGGGCGCACAAAAGGAAACCTATGCTGGTCTTGCTGGTATGGGGGATTTGATTGCCACTTGTATGAGCCCTCATGGTCGCAACCGAGCCGCTGGTCAACAATTAGCAGATGGAAAAACAATGGACTATATCATTAATCATACGAATATGGTTGTAGAAGGCTTCTTTGCTACGGACATTGTTTATAAGATGGCTTGTGAACATCATATTGAAATGCCTATAACTAAGGCTTTATATGAAGTTTTATATGAAGAAAAATCTCCTGCTTTGGCATTAGCTGAATTGATGGGACGAGATATTAAAATTGAAGTATCATAAATAAAAGATACTTTTAATTTGGTTATTTATATACTATAATTAATGAGTATAATCTTGTGAGGGTTGTATGCGAATTATTGGCGGAACTGCAAAGGGACATACTATAAAAGCACCTAAAGGGGTAGATACTAGACCTACACTTGATCGTGTACGTGAAAGTGTGTTTAACGTATTATCTAATAGAGGTATATTTGGTACTCATGTATTAGATATTTTTTCAGGTACAGGTGCAGTAGCTATTGAAGCCTTAAGTCGTGGTGCAGCACATGCAGTAGCGGTAGACTTTAAAACAGGAAGATTGATTTTAGAGAATGCCAAACATTGTCATGTGGAGGATCGGTTAGAAATCATTCCGAGGAAACTTTCACAATTAAAAAATTATATAATGGGACGACAGTTCGATTATATTTTTTCTGATCCACCATATGAAAATGGATTTATACAAGAGACCATAGATATGGTTGTAGACTGTGATTTATTAAAGCCTGATGGTGTTTTACTACTAGAGCACCATAAGGACGAGGCATTTACCTTGCCTGAATCATGGAAATGTATAAAAGAACAGAAATTTGGTTATACCATGGTTTCCTATTTTGTAAACACAGCTGAAAGGAGCTAAACCTGTGCGTATAGGTGTATGTCCGGGTAGTTTTGACCCAGTAACAAATGGACATGTTGATATTTTTGAACGAGGCAGTCGATTAGTTGATAAATTAATCATTGCTGTTAGCTCTAACCCAAATAAAAATTCCTTATTTACCATGGAAGAACGGGTTGAGATGATTCAAAATTCTGTCAAACATATTCCTAATGTTGAAATTGATTGTACAGGTGGTCTACTTAACAAGTATGTTAAATCTAAGAATGCGACTATCATCATTCGAGGATTGCGAGCTTTAAGTGACTTTGAATATGAATTTCAACGTGCGTTGTTTGCAAAATATTTGGATGATGATATTGAAACTGTATTTATTATGACAAATAACAAATACTCTTTCGTCAGCTCCACAGGTATTCGTGAACTTGCAAAATTTGGTGGTAAGCTAGATGGTTTAGTTCCGGATGATGTTAAGGAAAAACTTGAAGAACGCTTTAATACGGTCCATAATAAATAGGGGTGAAATGTATGAAAACAGAAAAATTATTAGAAGATTTAGAGGTTCTTATTGAATCTAGCAGCCGTATTCCTATGACTACAAAACGTATGGTTGAGGAAGACGAAATTATGCGTATTATTGATTCTATTCAAGAGTCTTTACCATTGGAACTTGAAGAGTCTCGTCGTATTGTAGCCGATAAAGATAAAGTACTAGCTGATGCTCAACGTCAAGCTGAAACTTTAATTGATCAAGCTAAAGACTACATTGCTAAATTAACTGCTGAAAGTGAACTAGTTAAACAAGCTCAAGAACAAGCTAATCAAATTATCAATGCAGCTAACCAATCCTCTGAGGAATTGAAATCCAGCTCCATTCAATATGCTGGCGATGTTCTTAAATATGTGGAAAATAATTTAGAAAAAACATTGGAAAGCTTACGTCAAAATCGTGAAAGTTTGAAACAAACTGAACAACGTACAGAAGAAAACCAATAATATTATAGGCTCTGTCACAACAAATGGTTGATTTTTGACGAGAAATAGCGTATAATAATAGTAAGAAACAGTACCACCGAAGGAGGTAATTGGATATGCCTACTATCAAAGACGCATTAGATATTATCGGTAAGTTGACTGTCGCAGAGCAGGAAAGCCTTAAAACAATGCTTTTAAGTCCTGCCTTTGTAAAGTCTTTGAATATTGAAGATTTCGTAGCAAAGGAACGCTTTGCAAATGGTCGTGTATGCCCTCTTTGTGGCTGTATCCATGTGGTTCGCAATGGTCATCGTAAAGATGGCACACAGCGATATGTATGTAAGGATTGTGGCAAGTCCTTCGTGATTGCTACGAACTCCATTGTGTCTGGTACAAGAAAAGACTTGTCCGTGTGGGAGCAGTACATTGATTGTATGATGAATGGCTTATCCATTCGTAAGACTGCTGTTGCTTGTGGGATTCACAGAAACACCGCATTCCTTTGGAGACACAAGATTTTGGATGCACTTCAGAATATGGCAGACGATGTTACCCTTGACGGCATTATTGAGGCTGACGAAACTTTTTTCGCCATCTCGTACAAGGGCAATCATAGCAAGAGTAAGACATTTGCTATGCCACGCAAGGCTCATAAGCGTGGTCATTCTACACATATCAGAGGCTTGTCCCAAGAAAAGGTATGTGTTCCTTGTGCGGTTAATAGGAATGGCTTGTCTATCTCCAAGATTACGAATACTGGTAGAGTTTCTACAAGAGATTTACATCATATTTATGATGGTAGGATTAAGACCAATTCCACTCTTGTTACGGACAAGATGAACTCCTATGTGAGATTTACAAATGCCAATGGCATTGACCTTGTGCAGTTAAAGACTGGCAAAGCCAAGAAAGGCATTTATAATATCCAACATATCAATAGCTACCATAGCCAGCTAAAGAGGTTTATGCGTGGCTTTAACGGTGTTTCTACCAAGTATCTGAACAACTATCTTGTGTGGAATAACCTTGTAAATTACGCCAAAGAAAGCGACATAGAGAAAAGGAACATCTTCTTAACTTTCGTTTTGGCAACATTGAAAACTGCTAAATGCAGAGATTTATCAAACAGACCAGCAGTTCCTCTGGTCGCCTAATTAGAATTTGTGGAGATGATAAGATGGTCAATATAACAGATGTAAAACAGATTCTTCAATTTGCAATAGATGCGGAGATTAAAGTCTTTCTTGATGGTGGCTGGGGTGTAGATGCTCTTCTTGGATATCAGTCAAGAGCCCATAATGATATTGACATTTTTGTAGAAAAGAACGATTATCAGAACTTTATAGAAATAATGAAAGCTAATGGCTTTTATGAGATTAAGATGGAATATACAACATTGAACCATACTGTATGGGAAGATTTGAAAAACAGAATTATTGATTTGCATTGTTTTGAATATACGGACGAAGGTGAAATTCTTTATGATGGGGATTGTTTTCCGGTAGAAACTTTTTCGGGTAAAGGAAGAATTGAGGAAATAGAGGTTTCCTGTATTGAACCATATAGTCAAGTAATGTTCCATCTGGGATACGAGTTTGATGAAAATGATGCACATGATGTGAAGTTATTGTGTGAGACACTTCATATCGAAATTCCAAATGAGTATAGATAACTGCAAATAACAGTTTGTAGGGGAGTTCTGATACTCCCCTATAAAAATGGCTATTTATCAACTGTTTGTTGTGACATAGCCATATTATAAAAAAAGAAGCGAAGGATTTCCTTCGCTTCTTTTTTTATTCATTGTAATTATCAGGCTTTTTAGGTTCTACGATCATTGTTTGGTGAGTATTAAAAATAACAAAACCAAGTGGAGACCCTGGTGGCTTTTTGATATTTTTAATGTATGTATAATCTACAGGTACTTTGCTGGTTTCACGTGCCTTACTAAAGTAGGCTGCGTATTGAGCAACTTTAGATAGAATCATATCATCAGGCTCTACATTAAGTCTTAATATGAGATGTGAACCTTGAATATCTTGTGTATGGAACCAAATATCTGTTGGTTTCGCAAATCGATGAGTCAAATCTTCATTTTGTTGATTGTTACGGCCAATAAATATTTCACCTTCATCGATGGTTAAATGAATGTAATTTGATTTACCTAATTTATATGATAATGGCTTTTTCGATTTTTTGATAATGCCTGCATCCATACATTCTTTACGAATTTCTTCTAAGCTTTCACGGGTAGTGGCTAATGAAATACTATATAAAATTGATTTGAGATATTCAAGTTTTGTAGTACTAGCATTAAGTTGATATTCACCACTGACCTTACGATTTTTTAATTTAGTATAGAGCTTATAATACCATTGACCGTTTTCTACAATTGTAAGATTTGGCTTTAGAGGAATTGTTAATAATTCTCCATCTTCAGAAAGAAGATTTGGTAATTGGATAGAAGGTTCATATTGAACTTGTAAGTGAGCATTAATCATTAAGATATCACCATATAGTTTATATGTATCAATTTTATTGGTGTCATTTAATTCATCTTTAATCTTTTGATGACGACCTTCTTCTTTTTTTATGGCTGCTGTTAAGATCTTTTCTAGTTCTTTATCTGCAGTGTGAATGGATTTTGTATTATGAATCGATTCTTCTAAGGCTTCTGAAATTGTACTATATTCTTTAAGGACTTTATAATTTTGTAGGATAAAAGTGGCGTGTGCTTTTTTATTATTATCATTAATTAAAGTAAGCAAACCATTACTTTCATTGAGCTTAACTTTTAACTCATATAATCCCTTAGCTAAGGCATCAACTTGCGCGAGACTTAAGTCACTTATGATTTCATTACCACTAAGATTTGAAGTCAATAATACTTCATCCAACAAAGGTTTACCAAAACCGTTAAAGATGGCACGTATAGATTGTTGTACAGTACCATCACCGAAGGAGGTAAGTAAATTTTTGATTTCATCATAATCAAAATCCATTAAACTTACACGATTAGCATTAGGTGGTAATTCATAGTGTAGTTTAGGGCTAATAGAACGTTCACGATTCATTAAAGGTGATACATGAATTAATGATTCTAGAATTACTCCATCTTGAACAAAGATACAGTTTGAATACTTGCCCATTAGTTCCACATAGATAAATGTACTCGTAATAGAACCATCCATTTCAAGCTTATCCGTTTGGATGCACATAATCCGGTCACCATTGATTTGTTCAACCTTTACAATACGGCTACCCTCAATATGTTTGCGAAGAAACATACATAGAGAACTAGGTTCCTTTGGTAAATCTTGAATAGGTTTACTGAGATACATTGCAGGGGTTGCACCAACAGTGATGACCAAGCTTTGATCTTCGTTAAGTGCACGAATTTTAAATAGTAATGTAGTTTTATCTATTTGATATAATTTTTGTATTTGACCTGTTTGTAATCGCTCATTTAATTCTTTAGCGAGAACAGACATGGTAAGTCCGTCTAAATTCATAGTACTCCTTTCAATTCTATTTAGAAGTATAGTTTAGTATAACATAATGCACATATAATTCTTAGTATTTAAACACGGAATGTATAATTCGTGGTACAATAATAAAAACTGCTAAGGAGGATATCATATGAAAAGTATGACCGGTTTTGGTTCTGGCACGGCAACCAAAGATGGCATTACCTGTACGGTAGAAATTAAGTCTGTAAATGCACGATTCTTGGATTTATTTATACGTAGTCCAAAGCAAATCAACCCTTTTGAAAGTATTATTCGTGGATTAGTACAAGATCGGATTACTCGTGGTAAAGTTGAAGTATCTGTTTCTATTCAGGATGCAGGGGAAAGACCTAAAACCTTTACAATAAATAGTGTGTTGAGAAAGCAGATACAAGAATTGCTTGTTCAAGAAGAGTTTTATGATGACCCTAAAAAAGTGCCTTTACAAGCGGTCAATTCCATTTCTAATGAATGGATACAACAACAAGATACTCCGATTGCAGAAGATGTGCTTTCAGAAATAGTACAAGAATCTACAAACCAAGCACTAGATGCCTTAATAACAATGCGTACTATAGAAGGTAAACATATTGAACACGATTTATTGTCTCGTATCACTATTTTGGAAAATATAATCAAGAGTATTGATGAGAAAAAGGCCGGTGCTGTAGATGCGTATCGTGAGCATATAAAGGGAAAAATTCAAGAATATTTAGTGTCTTTAGAGGCGAGTATAAGTGAAGATCGTTTTTTGCAGGAAATTGCTTTATTAGCTGATAAGACTGATATTACGGAAGAGATTGTCCGATTTACCTCACATGTGGTACAATTAAAAAACACACTTGTAGATGAGAATTCCATTGGTCGTAAGGTGGATTTTATTTTGCAAGAAATGAATCGTGAAGTGAATACAATTGGTTCCAAAGCTATGGATTCAAGTATTACAGAGTTTGTGGTTCAGCTAAAATGTGAGTTAGAGAAAATTAGAGAACAAGTACAGAATGTAGAGTAATAGGAGGTCCATAAATGAGTATTCAGTTATTGAATATAGGCTTTGGTAATATGGTATCTGCTAACCGTGTTATGGCTATTATTAGTCCCGAATCTGCACCGATAAAACGTATGGTTCAAGATGCGCGTGACAAGGGCCTACTCATTGATGCTACATATGGTCGTAAGACTCGTGCTGTATTAGTTATGGATAGTGGTCAAATTGTATTATCTGCAATTCAACCAGAAACCGTAGCACATCGACTTGTGCAATATGATGTAGACGAAGATACAGTAGAATCATAGGAGTACATATGTCAGACAGAGGATTATTAATCGTTATATCCGGGCCATCTGGCGCAGGTAAAGGTACGATTTGTGCGAATATTCGAAAAGAAATGCCTAATTTAGTATATTCCGTTTCAATGACCACACGGGCACCTCGTGTTGGTGAAGTGGAAGGGGTTAATTACTTCTTTCGCTCGAAAGAAGAGTTTGAAACTCTATTAAGTGAAGATGCATTTTTAGAATATGCAAAGGTATATGATAATTACTACGGTACACCGAAGCAACATGTAATGGATTTATTAGATGATGGTAAAAGTGTACTGTTAGAAATTGATATTCAAGGTGCTATGCAAGTTAAAGAACGTTTTAGTGATGCTGTATTTATCTATATAGTACCACCGTCATTAACTGAGCTATCTGAGCGCTTACATAATCGTGGTACAGATGCGAAAGAAGTTATTGATAAACGGTTGTCGTTAGCTTGTTCTGAATTGGCATTAGCCCATCGATATGACTATATAGTTGTAAATGATGATCTCGGAGAGGCATCTGAGAAGGTTGCATCTATCTTACGAGCTGAATCCTGTAAGATTAGTCGCAATAAAGAGCAAATTCAATTTATTTATAAACAGTATCAAGAGTCTAAGGAGAAGTGATAGTATGATGGTAAAACCTCCATTGAAAAAATTGGAAAATCAAGTAGATAGTAAATATACTTTGGTAACATTGGCAGCTAAACGTGCTCGTGAATTAACAGATGGCGAACCATGCTTAGCTGAATCTACACATGCAACTGACAAGCCTGTATCCTTGGCATTTTATGAAATCGCCGAAGGTGAAGTGACTTATAAACGCACTAAAGAAGGCATTAAATAAGAAAAACAATTCCTTGTATCATTGATACAAGGAATTTTTAAAAGGAGAAGAAAATGCGAGGAAAACATATCATTGTCGCTGTATCTGCAGGTATTGCTGCGTATAAGGCAATTGAAGTAGTGAGCAGGCTTCGTAAAAAAGGTGCTGAAGTGAAGGTTGTTATGACTCAAAATTCCACTCACATAGCATCACCTCTAACATTTGGTGAAATTAGTGGACATCCTGTAGCTATCGACATGTTTGAACAAGTACATCAATGGGATGTGGAGCATATTGCATTAGCTACATGGGCAGATGCATATGTGGTTGTTCCGGCTACGGCAAATGTAATTGGTAAAATATATGCCGGTATTGCAGATGATATGCTAACAACAACAATAATGGCTACTAAGGCTCCAAAATATCTTTGTCCTGCTATGAATACAGAAATGTATAACAATCCGATTACTCAACGTAATTTGGAAGGTTTACGTTCTCTTGGCTACCATATTATGGAACCTGCGGAAGGATGGCTTGCTTGTGGGGTTACTGGTGTTGGGCGTTTACCAGAGCCTGAAGCCATTGTAGATTGGCTTGAATCACAGATGTGCAAATCTAATGAACTTGAAGGTATTACAGTGCTTGTTACAGCTGGTGGTACACAAGAGAATATTGATCCTGTTCGTTATATCGGTAATCGGTCTAGTGGAAAGATGGGGTATGCTATTGCTGAGCAAGCAGCCCGGATGGGGGCTAACGTTATTTTGATCAGTGCACCCACATCTTTAGCCCTACCTAGTGGAGTGGATTTTGTTCCTGTTGACTCTGCTTTATCTATGCAAAATGCTGTTGAATCTCGATATGGCGAGGTAGATGTGGTTATCATGGCGGCAGCAGTATCTGATTTTAGAGTCCTTCACAAGGCAGAACAAAAAATAAAGAAAATGGAGTCCATGACATTAGAACTTGTTAAAAATCCAGATATATTACAAGGTTTAGGTGCTAAAAAGAATCATCAAATTCTTGTAGGTTTTGCAGCAGAAACTGAGCATGTTATTAAATACGGTCAAGATAAAGTAATTAGAAAAAACTTAGATATGCTCGTAGCAAATGATGTTAGTAAATCTAATGCAGGCTTTAATGTAGATACGAATGAAGGTTACTTCTTATATCCGCATAAAGAACCAAAAGAAATGCCGAATATGAAAAAATCTGAATTGGCCCATAATATTATGAAAGAAGTTGTGGAATTAGTAAAAAATAAATAACACGATACATGAGATTTTCTTATGTTTGTAGTTTGTAATTGATAGAAAGAAGTATTATTGAAGAACTGCAGAAGAGGGATATTGAGGTACTACTCAGTGATGTAAGTTATGATATACGCCGAGAAATGTACAAGTCTGATTTCTTAGATATTTTAGGTCGTCATCATATGTATCGTAAATTTGATAGTGCTCTTCATAAAGCTGAACATGATTTAGCATTGTTATCGGCAAAAGAAATGTAATAATGACTTGCTTTATCAATGTAAATACACTATAATATTTCTGTAACTCATCAAGAGTAGCGGAGGGATAGGCCCTGTGAAGCTACAGCAACCATTCCAAGGGGAAAAGGTGCTAATTCCTATGACAAATGTCGTTAGATGGGAGGGTCTCTCATGAGTACATGAGAGGCTTTTTTTCGTATTAGGAGGATAAAATGGCTGAAAAACATATGTTTTTTACTTCTGAGTCTGTTACTGAAGGCCATCCAGATAAAATAGCTGACCAAATTTCTGATGCTGTTTTGGATGCGATTATTGAAAAAGATCCAACTGCTCGTGTAGCTTGTGAAACGTTAGTTACTACGGGTCTAGTTCATGTAGTAGGTGAAATCTCTACCAATACTTATGTGGATATTCCTCGCATCGTACGTGATACTGTTCGAGATATCGGCTATACACGTGCTAAATTTGGTTTTGACTGCGATACTTGCGGTGTACTTGTTTCTATTGATGAACAATCTGCTGATATCGCTATGGGCGTAGATGAAGCGCTAGAATCTAAAGAAGGTAATGGTGAAGCACTAGATAAAATTGGTGCTGGTGACCAAGGTATGATGTTTGGTTATGCATCCAATGAAACACCTGAACTTATGCCTATGCCTATTTCTTTAGCTCATCGTTTATCTCGTCGTCTTACAGAAGTTCGTAAAGATGGCACGTTAACATACCTTCGTCCAGATGGTAAAACTCAAGTTACTGTTGAGTATGTTGATGGTAAACCAAAACGTATTGATACAATCGTTATTTCTACGCAACATAGTCCTGAAGTAACTCAAGAACAAATTAAAGCAGATTTGAAACGCTTTGTTATCGATGCAGCGTTGCCTGCTGAATTTGTTGATGAAAATACAAAATACTTCATCAACCCAACTGGCCGTTTCGTAATCGGTGGCCCTCATGGTGATGCTGGTTTGACTGGCCGTAAAATTATCGTAGATACTTATGGTGGTATGGCTCGTCATGGCGGCGGTGCTTTCTCTGGTAAAGATCCATCTAAGGTAGACCGCTCTGCAGCATATGCTGCTCGTTATGTAGCTAAAAACGTTGTTGCAGCAGGTCTTGCTGATAAATGTGAAGTACAAGTTGCTTACGCAATTGGCGTTGCTCATCCTGTATCTATCTTAGTTGATACTTTTGGTACAGGTCATGTTGAGGAAACTAAAATTCAAGAACTCGTTAAGAAACATTTCGACCTTCGTCCAGCAGGTATTATTGAAATGCTTGATTTGTTAAAACCTCATTATCGCAAAACTGCAGCATATGGTCACTTTGGTAGAACTGATGTAGATTTACCTTGGGAACGTACTGACAAAGCAGCAATTTTAAAAGCTGAAGCTGGCTTATAATACAAAAGGTCTTAGTAGAATTTCTACTGAGACCTTTTATAGTAAATGAAAGGAAATAGTGTATGCGTGTCGCAAAAGTTATTATTAATAGACCTGCTAAACAACTTCATAAACCATTAAGCTACTTAATGCCTGAAAAGTTTGGGAATGTCTTATCTGGCACACGTGTACTTATTCCATTAGGCAATAGTCGTGAAGAGGGTATTCTAATCGGTTATGAAGAATTATTAGAACCCCCTGAATTTAAACTACGAAATATTGTTCAAGTATTAGACAATGAACCGTGGTTTACCCCTGAAATGATGGACACTGCTCGTCGCTTAAATGAATATTATTTATTCTCCTATGGCGATGCATTGCGTTTATTTACGGTTAATAAAACCCTTAAATCCTATGAAGCGCCTAAGGAAGAGTGGCTTGTTGTTACGCCTGCTTTTTCTGTAGAGCAATTTAGTGAGCGAAAAAAGAAGCAACGAGAGTTAGCCAAATATTTACTTGAAGTAGGTGGTGCATCAAAAGCTTTATTATTGGCCAAAGGATTTTCACGTATGGTCATTAAACAAGTGAGTGAAGCTCAAGGGATTACCATTGAATCTAGATTTAAAGCTACAAAGACTACCTTTGATGAACTGTTTACAGAAGAAGTAAATATACCATTAACTGATGCACAACAAGCGGTATATGAGCCTATTCAAAAGGCGATGAATTCACATCAACATAAAACCTTTTTATTGCATGGTGTAACAGGTAGTGGGAAAACGCAACTGTATTTAAAAGCCACAGCAAAATGTATAAGTCAAGATAAGACAGCTATTATACTGGTTCCAGAAATTATTTTGACAGATCAAATAGTACGGCGCTTTGTAGAAACCTTTGGTGATGAAGTTGTAGTATTTCATAGTAAATTGACGGTCCAACAACGCAATAATAACTGGGAGCGTTTACGTCGTAAGGATAGTCATATTATTATTGGTGCCCGATCAGCAGTTTTTGCTCCAGCAGAGGATATTGGTCTTATCGTAGTCGATGAAGAGCATGATACATCTTATAAGCAGGAGGATATGGTTCGTTACCATGCCCGCAACGTTGCCTTATGGCGTGGAGAAGCACATGGTTGTCCAGTTATATTAGGCTCTGCTACACCAGCTGTTACTTCTTATTATAAAGCTAAGCAAGGGGAGTATCAGTTGCTAGAGTTGCCGCACCGTATTTTTGAACAACCCATGCCAAAGGTAACGATTGTTGATATGAAGGAAGAAATTCTTCATGGTAACTATTCTGTTTTTTCTGATGCTATGAGTAGCTTGATTCAAAAAACATTGAATGAACATAATCAAATGATTATTCTTTTGAATAGACGTGGTTACAATACCTTTGTTATGTGTAGAGATTGTGGGGAAACCATTATGTGTCCACATTGTGATGTGGCCATGGTGTATCACCAGGCTGGTGAGGAATTACGTTGTCATTATTGTGAACATCATGAACCAATTCCTACAGTATGCCCAAAATGTCATAGCAAACGTATTAAGTTCTTTGGCTCAGGCACACAAAAGGTTGAAGAAGAATTACGACGGCACTTTAAATCTGCACGTATTGCTCGACTTGATCAAGATGTGACAAAGAATAAGCAATTAGCAGAAGATATTTTACATGATTTTGGGGCCCATAAATATGATATTTTATTGGGAACTCAAATGGTATCAAAAGGGCATGACTTTAAAGATGTAACAGCTGTTGGTATTTTAACGGCTGATTCCGTGTTAAATATTCCTGTATATACTGCATCTGAACGGACTTTTGATTTGCTCACCCAGACTTCTGGTAGGGCTGGTCGAGGTGATAAAACGGGCAGTGTAGTTATACAAACATATAATCCTTTAAATTATGCTATAATAAAGAGTAAGGCTCATGATTATGTAGGCTTTTACAATGAAGAAATCCAAAATCGTAAAGCCTTAGGATATCCTCCATTTAGAGAGATGATACATATGGTAGTGCGTCATCAGAATATGGACACCTTGGAGACCATTGCTAATCGCATTGTAAGCGATTTAGAGACTCATAAAGGTGATAGCGATATTCTCATCAATGGACCTTATGAAGCGAGTATTAAAAAGGTACGAGACATGTATCGTTTAGCGATTATGATTCGCGGTACCGATTTATCAAATTTAAAAGAATATATATATAATTCATGGATCTTTACACAAGAAGGACTTTTGATTGATGTAGATCCAGTTTAGTATAGGAGTATAAATGGCAGTATTAGATGTTGTGAAAGCAGGTCATCCCGTTTTAAAACAAATTGCGGAACCTGTAGAACATGTTAATAAAAAACTTAGAGCCTTATCGATGATATGGCTGAGACAATGTATGAAACCGAGGCGTTGGACTTGCTGCACCTCAAGTAGCTGTATCTAAACGAATTATCGTCGTAGATGATCATGCTGGTAGTGGTCTCATTGCTTTAATTAATCCTGAGATTACTCATGCTGAAGGCTCCCAAGTGGGCCCAGAAGGATGTTTGAGTGTACCTGGTTATTTTGGTGATGTTGAAAGATTCGATAAAATCACAGTTAAAGGTATTGACCCTCATAATAAAAAGGTAACAATTAAAGCTGAAGGGTTCTTGGCGCGTATTTTTCAACATGAAATTGACCATTTAGAAGGGCATTTGTTTATTGAAAAAGCAACTAATTTACGATTGATTACGGATCATCCAGAGGAGAAAGAAATTGTCTAATCAAAAACAATTGCGCGTCGTATTTATGGGGACGCCAGACTTTTCGGTTCCTACTTTAGAAGCATTAATTAAGGCTGGACACTCTATAGTTGGTGTATACTGTCAGCCTGATAAACAAAAAGGTCGCGGTAAACAAGTTCAAATGCCACCTGTAAAAGTGGCAGCTCTGGAACATAATTTACCTGTTTTCCAACCTGTTACCTTACGGGATGAGCAAGTGCAAGCTGAATTAGAAGCATTAAAACCAGATGTAGTAGTGGTTATTGCATACGGTAAAATTTTACCGCCATGGCTTATTCGCTTACCTCAATATGGATGTATTAACGTTCATGCATCTATCTTACCTAAGTATAGAGGGGCTGCGCCGATTCACTATGCTATTTTAAATGGGGATACTAAAACAGGTGTTACCATTATGCATATGGATGATGGTCTTGATACTGGTGATATCATCGATATCGTAGAGACCGATATTTTACCTGGTGAAACAACGGGTCAATTATTTGAACGTATGGCCGTACTTGGTGGCGAAACGATTGTACCTGTATTAACTCGTTGGGTTAACGGAGAGATTGTAGCTACTCCACAAGATGACTCAATAGCTACACATACGACCAAAATTACAAAAGAAATGGGACACATTGATTGGTCTAAGCCTGCTAATGAAATTGCAAACCTCATTAGAGGACTTAACCCAGCTCCTGGATGTTATACATATCTCGATGGAAAACGTTTAAAAGTATGGTCTGGAGAAGTGGTTCCCAGTGATACGACTCACTGTTTGATAGATGTTCATGGTAAACATGTACCAATTGCTATTTCAGCCACAACTGTTCCTGGTACAATCGTATCTAAAACAGCCGGGTTAGGTGTATTTTGTGGTGATGGAAATATACTTCTATTAACAGAAGTCCAACCGGAAAATAAAAAGCGTATTTCTGCTACCGATTTTATTAATGGACATCAAATAAAGGAAGGTATCGTTTTTGGAGACTCAATGTAAGCAGTACGAAACGTATCCGTTATACCTGATATTATCATCAATTACATGTGCTTTAATTACTGCCATAATCGGCTTTCTAATGTATGTGTTAGAACCGGGGCTTACACAATTACATCCTATTGCACCCATAATTATTACAGTTGTTTTTTCTGTATGTATTGGTGTTATATGGTTATTGTGTTTATCCTTGATTATTGCTAGTTTCGGTATAATACGGTTACATCCTATTGTTTTAAGACTAGCCAATCAGTTTATATATGGATTATTTCCATTATCCTTATTGATTGGTAAAGTGAGAGGGGTTACTAAGGATCAATTGCGTCAATCTATGATTGATTTGATTAATCATCTCGTGATGCTAGATATGTATACGGTTGATCCAAAACGCATATTGTTATTAACACCGCATTGTTTACAGGAAAGCTCTTGTGTTCATAAGGTTACACATGATGTATATAATTGTAAGCAGTGTGGTAGATGCCAGGTTGGAAGTTTATTACAAGTTGCCAAAGATTATGGTTGTCAATTTATAGTTGTTACAGGTGGTACATTAGCGCGAATGAAGGTAAAAGAAGCAAGGCCTAAGGCTATTGTAGCCATTGCTTGTGAACGTGATTTAGCAAGTGGTATGGCCGATGTATTTCCTATACCTGTCATTGGTGTTTTAAATGAAAGACCTAATGGACCATGTTGCAATACTACAGTGGATCCTGAACGAGTTCGTGCAGCAGTTGAACAATTAATTGGTAGGAAAAACGATGACTGAAGTAAAAAGTTATGAACAACAAAATATTCGATTGCTCGCAGTGAAAGCTTTGAGTGATATTAATCGTAATGGTGCTTATGCGAATATCAAGTTACAGGAGTATTTACAGAAATATCATCTATCCGATTTAGACAGACGATTTTTTACTGAGTTGGTATATGGTGTTATTCGTAGAAAAAATTATCTTGATGCCATTATTATTCACTTTGCAAAACGACCTCTCAAGAAATTATCTTCAATGGTTGTAGAAATTCTTAGACTAGGTATTTACCAAATTATCTATATGGATAAGGTACCTGAAAGTGCAGCTGTCAATGAATCTGTTAAATTGGCTAAAAAGTTAACTAGAGGTTTATCTGGTTTTGTAAATGCAGTGTTACGTTCCGTTTTGCGTGAAAGTGATAGTATTTCTATTGGTGAACTTGCTAAATCTGAGGCTGAAGAAATTTCTTTCATTTATAATCAACCATTATGGCTGGTTAATTTATGGATGAATGAAATGGGTAAGGATAAGACTATAGATCTTTGCGCTTGGTTTAATGAACAACCTAGATTGACGGCACGTATCAATACGATAAAAATATCTATTGAGGATTGCCTAAAAGAATTACAAGATTTAGGTTGGACCGTTGAACAGGATACATATATTCCAGAAGTAGTTTATATTAATGCGCATCAAGGCCATTTAGAAAAAGCAAAACCTGTTATCGATGGGCACATTACCTTTATGGATAAAGCATCTATGTTAGTGGCCCATGTAGTAAATCCGCAGCCAGGAGAGCGCATATTAGATTGTTGTGCTGCACCAGGTGGTAAGTCTATGCATATGGCAAGCCTCATGAATAATACAGGCGCTATTATGAGTTGTGATATATACGATCATAAATTAGACCTTATGAATCACAATGCTCAGCGATTGGGCGTATCTATTGTTTCTACTAAGCTCCAAGATGGTCGTTATTTACCTGATAATTGGAAGGAACAATTCGATCGTGTCTTAGTTGATGCACCATGTTCTGGACTTGGCATTTTACAAAAAAAATTAGATATGCGTTGGAGAAAAACAGAATCCTTACTTACTGAATTGCCTCCATTACAGCTTGAAATATTAGAAAAAGCCGCTGAAATGGTCAAAGTTAACGGATATTTAGTATATTCTACATGTACGATCAATAGCGGTGAAAATGAGGATGTATTGGAAAAATTCTTAGCAACTCATAAGAACTTTGTTATTGACCCTGTATCCTATGAAGGATTACCACCATCTACCGATGGTATGATTACAACATATCCACCGCGAGATCATATGGATGGATTCTTCATGGCTCGTATGAAGCGCATATCATAATAATAGAAATGGAGTACCATGATAGAATTATTGGGTAAGTCTTTAGAAGAATTACAATCTATCTTTAAGACCCATAATATACAAAAGTTTCGAGCGAAACAGTTAATCGACTATATCTATCATAGATATGTGTTTGATTTTCAAGACATGACACAATTTCCAAAAGAATTGCGTCAATGGTTAAGTGATAACTGTATTATTTCTTTACCTACATTAATTACAGAGTCTGTTTCTCCAGATGGGAAGACTCGTAAAATACTGGTTGAAATGACAGATCAAAGCCGAGTAGAAGCCGTTTTGATGGAACAACATTATGGATATTCTGTATGTGTTTCTTCTCAAGTGGGCTGTGCTATGGGATGTGTATTCTGTGCTTCAACACAAGGCGGTTTATACCGTGATTTGACAGTGGCTGAAATCATAGGTCAAGTCGTTATCTTCGGGGCTCTTACTAAAGAGCAAATTCATTCTGTTGTCGTTATGGGCGCAGGTGAGCCGTTACAAAACTATGATAATGTGTTACAAGCTTTACAACTGTTACACGATCCTGTAATTTGTAATATTAGTTATCGTAAGATGACGATTTCTACCTGTGGATGGGTTCCTAACATCTATAAGCTAGCTGATGAAGGATTGCCTATAACATTAGCACTCTCATTACATGCTACAAATAATGAAGTGCGTCGTAGTATTATGCCTGTTGGGGCTCGTTATGAATTGACGGAAGTCTTAGATGCGGTAAAATATTATTATGATACGACTCAACGTCGTATTACCTTTGAGTATATCCTTATAGATTCTGTAAACGCATCTATGGAGGAGGCTCATGCTTTGGGAGAAATCTGTAAGAATTTCCCTAATTGCCATGTAAATTTAATTCCTGTTAATGGCAATGAACATATTGAATTATATAAACCATCTATTACGAATATGAATACATTTAAAGACATCGTTGCTTCCTATGGCGTATCTGTAACGGTACGTAAAGAGATGGGCGATGCAATCCAAGCCGCATGTGGGCAGCTAAAAGCAGCTCACGGTCGGAAAAAGGAGAATCATGAATAATTTTGTTGGTTTAAGTAAAATTGGACTTGTGCGTCAGCGCAATGAAGATCGATTTTTTATAGACGGTCCTATTTGTGCTGTCACTGATGGCATGGGTGGCTATAGTGGTGGTGAAATCGCTAGTACCTATGCTGTTGATGAAATAAAAGAATATTTGGCCTCCCTTCAAATGGTTGGTCAACAAGACTTATGTGATGCTATTATTCATGCAAATGAACGTATAGCTAATCGCGTAGCTCATGAAGAACGTCTGGCTGGTATGGGTACTACTGCTGTTGTTACAGCTATTAATGGTAACCAATTATACTGGGCAAGTGTTGGTGATAGTCGTTTGTATGTATATAGAGATGGTCTTTTACGACAAATTACTACAGATCATTCTATGGTACAAGAATTATTAGCTGCTGGAGAGATTACAAAGGATGAAATGCTAAATCATCCTCAAAGAAACTTATTAACCCGTGCAGTCGGTGTTGATGATACTTTAGAGGTAGATAGTGGTGTAGAATCCATTCTTCCAGGTGATCGTATTTTACTTTGCACTGATGGACTATGCGGTTATGTATCAGATGATGTAATAGCTAGTGCTTTACAATCTACTGATGATGATATGAAAGTTATAGAATCATTAATGGAAACCGTATATGATGTCGGAGCAGGAGATAATGTGACCATTGTGGTGGGAACAATCTAATCTAGAAATGGAGAAATAATGAGTACTATGAATATAAAAGGTTTACTTCTAGATAACCGCTACCGAATAGTTGATAAAATTGGCGTTGGCGGAATGGCTGACGTATACCTTGGAGAAGATACCTTACTAGGTAGACAAGTAGCAATTAAAGTATTGCATGCTAACTTTGCCAATGATGATGAGTTTGTTACGCGTTTTAAACGAGAAGCACAAGCGGCAGGCAAACTAAATCATCCTAATATTGTAAACATGTATGATGTAGGGTTTGATCAAGACTTACACTATATCATTATGGAATATGTAGATGGTGAAACATTAAAAGAATACATTACTCGTCATGGCAGACTATCCATAGATGAGGCTGTTAAGTTCACAATTGCTATTGCTGAGGGCTTAGAGCACGCACATACAATGGGAATAGTACATTGTGATATTAAACCACATAATGTTATTATCACTCGTACTGGTCGTGTAAAAGTTACTGACTTTGGTATCGCTCGAGCCATGAATGCTACCAATACCGTGATGTATACGAACTCTATTTTAGGGTCAGCCCATTATTTATCACCAGAACAAGCTAGTGGTAAACCTGTAGATGGAAATACTGATATTTACTCTTTAGGGGTAGTTTTATATGAAATGCTTACTGGAAGGGTTCCTTTTGAAGGGGAAACACCAATCGCAGTAGCATTAAAACATGTGCGTGAAAAAGTAGCTCCTCCAACCCGATATAATCCGTCCATTCCACCGCTTTTAGAAGCAGTTGTGATGAAGGCTCTATCTAAAAATCCTGCGGATCGTTTTGATTCTATTTCTGATATGATTAGCGATTTACGATTGTCCCAAGGATTTACAATGGGAAAAACACAACGTCATGAACCATATGACTTTGCTACACAAATGATTCCAGCTGTCGATCCTGAAGCTATGGAGGATTTCAGCACCATTGAAGAAGAGCAAAAAGATGAGGGTAAAAAGAAGAGTATGTTAAGCAAAATAGCATCGATTCCACAAAAATATATTGTTCTAGGTGCTGCTGTTATTTTCTTAGTAGCATTCTTAGGTGCCTTCTTGAGTTATGGTAACTTCTGGAGCAATACAACAGTAGATGTACCTAATGTTGTAGGTAAGCAAGTATCTGTAGCTAAAAATATTTTAGAAGATAAACATTTGCGCGTATCTACAAGTGAAGTTACAAACCCTGATGTACCAGCAGGTCAAGTTATTTCTCAGACTCCAGGGGCTGGGGAAAAGGTTAAAGAACAGCGAACAATACACCTTGTCGTTTCTAAAGGTGTTGGTGATATTACAGTACCAGACTTATCCGGTTTAACTGTAGAACAAGCACGACAACGTCTCAAAGATGTAGGTTTAGTTGTGGGTAAAGTAACTCAACAATCTGTTGATAATAAACCTGATGGCGTTATTATTGCTCAAAGTCCATCTGGTGATTCTAAAGTTTCTAAAGGCACTACAATTGATCTCGTTGTAAATAAAGCAAAAGCTAAAAAGATTCAAATGCCAAATGTTATTGGTATGACCTTAAAAGATGCGCGAGATACATTGAGCAATGCTCATCTTGGCGTTAATCAAGTAGCTGGTTCAGTAGAAGAAAAATCTATCGTTACAGAGCAAAGCATTAAGGCTGGCGATGAAATTGATGAAGGATCTACAGTAAACTTAACGACTGAATACAAAGATGATAAAAAGAAATCTGATAAAAAGTCGGATAGTAGCAGTAATAAAACAACTGGTACTGTAGATATTACAGTTCCAGCGGGGTCTAAAAATCAAGAACTTAAAATTGTCGTAAAGGATGATGAAGGTTCTGCTGTTATTTATGATGATACAAATAAACCTGGTGATCGTATCGTTAAAAAAGTGTCTGGTGTAGGTAATGTACGTATTGAGGTTTATCTCAATGGTGCATTAGTACAAGAAACAGCATTATAAGGGGAATTATGATTACAGGCATTGTTGTCAAAAATATGAATGGTTACTTTTACGTACAAGACGATAACAGTACTGTTCATGAATGTAAAGTTCGAGGCAGATTAAAGAAAGGTCGCTACAGTTTACTTGTTGGTGACCGTGTTACGATTTCAGCGGATGGATTCGTTGAGTCCATCCATGATCGTCATAATGCTATGGTAAGACCTGCGGTAGCCAATATAGACCAAGTTGTATTGGTTGTAGCTGCCCATGAGCCGGATATTAATGAGTTATTGCTCAATAAAATGTTGGTTATGATTGAGCATGCAGATATTCCTATTGTATTATGTATCAACAAATGTGATTTGATGGATTCAGATACGGAAGAGATGGTAAAACTTTATCAATCTATCGGCTATGAAGTATTGATGACATCAACATATAATATGACTGGTATTGATGACTTACGTCATGTCTTAGAACACAAGGTAACTGCTTTTGCAGGTCCTTCCGGGGTTGGTAAAAGTAGTTTATTAAATGCAGTGGACCCTAAGTTTGCATTCCAAACGGGAGAGGTTAGTGACAAAATTAAGCGTGGTAAACATACTACTCGTCATGCTTCCTTATATAGTTTGGATTCAAATTCCTTTATCATGGATACACCAGGCTTTAGCGCCATTGAGTTCAATGATGTTTCATTAGAACGGTTACCTACGTTATTCCCTGAATTTAGTGATTATGTTGATACATGTAAATTTAATCCTTGCTATCATGAACATGAACCTATTTGTGGCATAAAAGATGCTTTAGAGGCAGGACATATTCATCAAGGACGATATGATGCCTATATGTCTATACGTAATGATATAGAGAGTCAACGAAAGAGGTTTTAAAATGATTAAAATAGCACCATCTATGCTTTCTGCAAACTTTGCAACATTAAGCGAAGAAATAAAATCTATTGAATTAGCGGGAGCTGACTTATTACACATTGATATTATGGATGGTCATTTTGTACCAAACTTAACATTTGGGGCCTATAGTGAAAGCAATTCGCCCTTATACACAATTACCATTTGATGTGCATTTAATGGTTACAAATCCTGGTGATTATGTTGAAGAGCTTGCAAAGATTGGTGTAGAGTATTTTACATTCCATCAAGAAACAGTGCCTCATATGCATCGATTGATTCAACATATCAAACAATGTGGTATGAAAGCAGGGGTATCACTTAATCCAGGTACACCAGTATCTTTATTGGAGGATGTAGCAGCTGATCTTGATATGATTTTAATTATGTCCGTAAATCCTGGCTTTGGTGGTCAATCCTTTATTCCAAACGCTATTAAAAAAGTTAAACAAGCTAAAATGCTATTGGAAGAAGTGGACAACACAACTGCAGTTATTGAAGTAGATGGTGGTATTAATGATATTACTTGTGTACCTATTAAACGAGCAGGTGCTACAATTTTAGTTGCTGGTTCCGCTGTGTTTGGCGCTGATGATCGAGCAAATATGATTGAGGCCATTCGAAATAACTAGTTATTATAATAATTGTTATTTTGAGTTTACTATCTTAATAATATGAGTAGTATCTAAACAGTATTATGTTTTGAAATAATAGCTACTAGAAAAATAATTTTATAATCAAATAGAAGGAGTGAGGTTTTCTTAAATAAATCCTCACTCCTTGCTTGCTTTTAGAATAATTTTTTGGTAAAATTACTGGGTATGAAAAATATGCACGTCGGTGGACTTCGGTACTGTGCCTAATTTTGGGTGACCCGAAGGATGAAGCGGCGGAGGTTAATTAACAGGAGGTGCCACAATGGCAGTAGTATCAATGAAACAATTATTAGAGGCTGGTGTACACTTTGGTCATCAGACTAGAAGATGGAACCCTAAAATGGCGAAATTCATCTTCACTGAACGCAATGGTATTTATATCATTGACTTGTCCAAAACAGTTAAAAAAGTAGAAGAAGCTTACAATTTCTTGCGTGAAGTTGCTTCCCAAGGCGAAGTAATCTTGTTCGTAGGTACTAAAAAACAAGCTCAAGAAGCTATTAAAGAAGAAGCTATCCGTGCTAACATGTTCTTCGTTAACGAACGTTGGTTGGGCGGTATGTTGACTAACTTCAAAACAATTGAAACTCGTATTAAACGTTTAAAACAATTGGAAGCTATGGCAGAAGATGGTACTTTCGAAGTATTGCCTAAAAAAGAAGTTATCGGTCTTCGTCATGAAATGGAAAAATTGGAAAAATATCTTGGCGGTATCAAAGATATGCCTAAAATGCCAGGTGCTCTTTTCGTAGTTGATCCTAAAAAAGAAAAAATCGCTATTGCAGAAGCTAAAAAATTGGGTATTCCAGTTGTTGCAACAGTTGACACTAACTGCGATCCTGATGAAGTAGAATTCCCAATCCCAGCAAATGATGACGCTATCCGCGCTGTAAAATTGTTGGCTGGTAAAATGGCAGACGCTGTTCTTGAAGGTCGTCAAGGCGAATCTTTAGACGGTGCTGAAGCTGCAGAATAATTCTGTTAAGCTACTTAATCATTTCTGATTAGCATTTGAAAGATAAATCTATAACATATATAATTAGGGTAAGGACTATATCCTTACCTTAATTAGTACTAGGAGGAACAAAATAATGGCAATTACTGCTGCTTTGGTAAAAGAATTGCGCGACATGACTGGCGCAGGTATGATGGACGCTAAAAAAGCATTGGTTGAAACTGACGGTAATATCGAAAAAGCGGTTGACCTTCTTCGTGAAAAAGGTTTGGCTGCTGCAGCTAAAAAAGCTGGTCGTATCGCAGCTGAAGGTGTAGTACAATCTTACATCCACGCTGGTGGCCGTATCGGTGTATTGGTAGAAGTTAACTGCGAAACTGACTTCGTTGCTAAAACTGATGATTTCCAAAACTTGGCACGCGATATCGCTATGCAAATCGCAGCTGTAAACCCTACATACTTGAACCGTGAAGAAGTTCCTGCTGAAGTAATCGAACACGAAAAACAAGTATTGTTGGAACAAGCTAAAGTAGAAGCTGAAGAAGACGTTAAAGCTGGCCGTAAACCAAAACCTGAAGCTGTTTTGGAAAAAATGGTTGCTGGTCGTATTGAAAAATTCTATAAAGAAAACTGCCTATTAGAACAAGTATTCATTAAAGATGGCGACAAAACTGTTACAGACATCATTAATGAAAATATTGCAAAAATCGGTGAAAACATCAACGTACGTCGTTTTGTTCGCTACGGTTTGGGCGAAGGCATTGAAAAACGCCAAGATGACTTCGTAGCTGAAGTAATGGCATCTGTTGGTAAATAATTAAGAAATAATAAGAGAACACCGTACAGTGTTCTCTTATTTTGCAATAGAGGAGTAAACACATGGCAAAGAGAAACTTTAGACGTATTGTTTTGAAGTTGAGTGGTGAAGCATTAGCGGGTGAACAAGGTTTTGGTATTAACCCTGATGTTGTTGAAGAATTTGCAAAAGAAATTGCTGCTTTAGCAAAATCCACTGATTTAGAAATCGCAATTGTTGTTGGTGGCGGTAACTTGTGGAGAGGGTTAGCTGGTAGTAACCAAGGTATGGATCGTGCTACAGCTGACTATATGGGTATGCTAGCAACAGTAATGAACTCCTTAGCATTGCAAGATGCATTAGAACAAGCAGGCGTAGACACTCGTGTTCAAACTGCTATCGAAATGCAAGAAATTGCAGAACCTTATATTCGTCGTCGTGCAATTCGTCACTTAGAGAAAAAACGTATCGTTATCTTCGGTGCAGGTCTTGGTAAACCATACTTCTCTACAGACACAACAGCTGCATTGCGCGCTGCTGAAATTGAAGCAGATGCAATTTTGATGGCGAAGAAGTTTGCTGACGGTGTATATGATTCTGATCCTAAAACGAATCCTAATGCCGTTAAATTTGATGAATTAACATATAATGATATCATCACAAAAGAATTAAAGGTTATGGATGCAACATCCACAACTTTATGTAAAGATAATAATATCCCTATTATTGTATTTAGCATGGACATTCCTGGTAACATTACAAAAGCCGCTAAAGGTGAAGAGATTGGTACCATAGTTCGAGGAGAATAATTCAAATGGAAATTAAAGAATTGTTGCAACAAGCAGAAGAACGCATGAATAAGTCTATTGAGGCTTTAAAACATGAATTTGCATCTATTCGTACAGGCCGTGCTAGTGTAGCATTGCTTGACAAAGTAATGGTTGACTATTATGGTAGCCCATCTCCAATTAACCAAGTTGCAAATATCTCCGTGCCTGAGCCGCGTATGATTGTTATTGCACCTTGGGATAAAACTATGATTGGTGCTATTGAAAAAGCAATCTTACAATCTGATCTTGGTTTAAATCCAGGTAATGATGGTGCTCAAATCCGATTGACTATTCCTCAATTGACTGAGGAACGTCGTAAAGAAATCGTTAAAGTTGTTCATAAAAAAGCTGAAGATGCTAAAGTTGCAGTACGAAATATTCGTCGTGATGTAAATGATGCATTGAAAAAAGAAGAGAAAGCTAAAACAATTACTGAAGATGATGCTAAAGACGGTTTAGATCAAATTCAAAAACTTACAGATGCTAAAATTAAGCAGATTGATGAGTTAAAAGCAGTAAAAGAAAAGGATGTATTAGAAGTATAATGTTAGATTCTAATAGCCTTATTGGAATGCCATGGCAGCTTGCAAAGTCTCGTTTGCAGGCTGCCCATATTCCTTTTAAGGTAATGATTGGGGGATCCTTTAATCGCTTTTTTGATATTGCTGATAAAGGATTTTATGTAGCACGTATTACCAAGGTTGATGAGTGTTTACATATACTAGTGTATAGACCAATGATTGCCAGCGACTTCGGAAATTCTATCGAGGTAGACTATGCTAAAGAAATTATTTAACCGTAAACCATCTGATACGCCTGTTATTGATAGTAATGTGATACCAAAACATGTTGCTATTATTATGGATGGCAATGGTCGTTGGGCAAAACGAAGAGGCATGCCACGATCAATGGGACACCGCGCAGGGGCCGACGTATTAAAGCAGATTGTTATTGCTGCAGATGAGATTGGAATTAGAGCTCTTACGGTATATGGCTTCTCCACAGAGAACTGGAAGCGTCCTGAACAGGAAGTTTCTTTACTTATGGCTCTCATAAAAGAATACTTAAATAATAATGTTAAGTATATGCATGAACATAATGTGCGTATTCGCTTTATTGGATATATCGGTGCTCTTTCAGATGAGCTTCAAAAGATTATTCGCGATGCCGAATTATTAACTCAGAATAATACAGGCCTTACCTTACAGTTAGCAATAAACTATGGGGGGCGTGATGAAATAGTAAGAACTATCCGCGATATTACAAATTCTGTTGTGGATGGAACTATTACTACAGACGAGATTACAGAAGACTATGTTAGTTCCCAACTTTTCACTAAAGAGTTTAGCGATGTAGACTTGTTAATTCGTCCAAGTAGTGATTTTAGAATTAGTAACTTTTTATTGTGGCAGCTAGCTTACGCTGAATTCTGGTTTACTGATTTACATTGGCCAGATTTCACTAAGGAAACATTATTAGAGGCTGTTGCAGCATATCAAAAACGAGAACGCCGGTTTGGTGGCTTACGTGATGAGGAATAAAAAATGTTAAAAACACGTGTTATAACCGCTGTTATAGGTTTTATTATTGCCTTAGGGGCCATTACATTAGGCGGACCTGTATATGATATTCTTATTACATTATTAGCTCTATTGGGTTGGCGTGAGTTTGTTTTACTAGGTAAAGCTAAACATGTGCGTATGTCCATTTTATGGGGCTATATTAGTATTTTATTATTGATGATTGCCTTTGCATGTCATCAGTATATTCTAGCAATAGCTATATTAGTATTGAGTTTATCAGCCAATTATATGTTATGTACATTTGGTGAAAACAAATACTCTTTAGCTAGTGTTTCATTTAGTGTATTTGGCTTATTATATGTTGGTATTGGCATGATTTCTTTGCTCATGATTCGTCATGACTCTATATACATGTCTCTATCAATGCCATTTGAATTATATAATTGGGGAACAATTACTCTTTGGTTAGTGTTGTTTACAACGTGGGCTAGTGATACTTTTGCTTATTTTGCTGGTCGTGCCTTTGGTAAACGTAAAATTGTTCCATCCATTAGTCCCAATAAAACACTAGAAGGTTTTATTGGTGGCTTTATCGGCTGTATTATTACAGGCGCTGTATTTTCGTATATCGTAGGCATTCCATGGTGGATGGGCATTCATGTTGGTATGATTAGCGGTATACTTGCACCATTAGGTGATTTATTTGAATCAAAGATTAAACGATTATGTAATGTGAAAGATTCTGGTACTTTACTACCAGGTCATGGTGGTGTATTGGATCGTTTTGATAGTTTATTATTTGCGGCTCCTATTACATTGATATACATATTACTCTTTTCGTACTAATCTAATAGAGGTAAGCTTATGAAATACCTAAGTATTATTGGCAGTACTGGCTCAATCGGTACACAGACACTAGATGTAGTGTCTCAACATCCAGATCAATTCAAGGTGGTTGCCTTAGTGGCACATCATAATATTGACCTCTTAGAACAACAAATTAAAGAATATCAGCCATTAGTAGCTGGATTAGTTGATGAAAATGCTTTTAAAGAGCTACAAGGCCGCTATACAGGTCATACAAAACTTGTAGGTGGCAAGGAAGCGCTCATTGCGGCAGCAACAATTCAAGAAGCTACTATGGTTGTAACTGCTATTGTAGGTGCTGCTGGTATTGAACCTACTGTGGAGGCCATCAAAAAAGGTAAGACCATTGGTCTTGCTAATAAAGAAACATTAGTGGCCGGTGGCCCATTGATTACATCCTTAGCGAAAGAGTATGGTGTACAAATTTTACCTATTGATAGTGAGCACAGTGCTATTTTCCAATGCTTAGAAGGACAAGCTCGCGATAATGTTGATTCTTTAATCGTTACAGCTTCTGGTGGTCCTTTACGGACTTGGGATTCTGATAAGATTCAAACTGCCACAGCTGCAGATTGCTTGCGACATCCAACTTGGAATATGGGCAATAAGATTACTATCGACTCTGCATCTCTATTTAACAAGGGCTTAGAGGTAATCGAAGCTCATTGGCTATTTGGTTTTGATTTTGATCATATTGATGTTGTGGTACATCCTCAAAGTATCGTTCATTCTATGATACGTATGAAAGATGGGGCTATATTAGCTCAAATGGGGAATCCAGACATGCGCGAGCCTATTCAATATGCTTTAACATATCCAAAACGTGAAGTTTTAAGTATGAATCATCTTGATTTTACTAAATCCTTACAATTGGAGTTTTTGCCGCCACGATATGATGATTTTCCTGCTCTTCGTCTTGCTTATGAAGTAGGACGAGCAAGTGGCTTTAAACCAGCCGTATTTAATGCTGCAAATGAAACAGCAGTTTATGCATTTTTAGATGATAAAATCGCCTTTGGTGATATTTACAAAGTCGTTACATCAGTTCTAGAATCTATGGGATCTGAAGATGACTTTACGTTAGACAATTTATTAGCTATCGATAGATGGGCTCGTGAAAAGGCTACATCATTGATGGTATAGGAGTATATATGACAACGGCATTAGCCACAATATTTGTATTTGGTTTAATCGTGTTTATTCATGAGTTAGGCCATTTTATTACAGCAAAAATGTCGGGTATGCAAGTAGACGAATTCGCCATAGGTTTTGGACCTGCCATATTTAAAGTTCAAAAAGGGGAAACCTTATATTCTATTCGTATTATTCCTCTTGGTGGTTTTAATCGTATTGCTGGCATGAGTCCTGACGAGCCGTTAAATGAACGGTCATTTTATACTAAACCTGCATGGAAGAAATTTATTGTTATTTCTGCAGGGGCAGTATTCAATTTTTTATTGGCCATTGTTTTATTCTTTGGCCTCAATGCAACAGTAGGTAATCTTACCTATACAAATGATCCTGTTATTGGTAATATCATCCCTGGTAGTGCCGCTGAACAAGCTCATTTACAATCAAATGATAGAATTATTACTATTGATGGTAAAAAGATTTCAACGTGGGATGAAATCCGTCCTAGCTTACAAGGTACTGCCAACCATGGTGTTACCGTTGTGGTAGATCGAGACGGAGAAACTGTAGAAACTACAGTGATTCCAAAAATGGAACAAGATAGTCCTAAAATTGGTATTTATCCTAGTTTTACACGAGAAAGTTATAGCATAGGCGAGTCTTTGAGTCTAGCTGTTACTCGTACTGGTCAAACAATTGTTGCTATGTTAAGTGGTTTGTATGATATGATTCGCGGCACACAAGCTGCAGAATTATCCGGCCCAGTAGGTATTTCACAAATGGCTGGCACTATTGCACAATCTGGCTTTGCACCACTTTTGAGCTTTGCTGCATTTTTAAGTATTAACTTAGGGGTTATCAATCTTTTACCATTACCTGTATTAGATGGTGGTCATTTAATTATTATTTTGGCTGAAGCAATTACAGGTCGTAAATTACCTGCTAAGGCACTAATGTATATTCAAATGGTTGGTGTTGCTTTAATGGTAGCATTATTCTTATATGTAACGACTCAGGATATATTCCGATTACTATAAGATAGATGGGAGATTACAATGATTGTACGTAAACCAACAAATGGTATCTATGTAGGTACAGTTAAAATTGGTGATTATGCACCGGTAAGCATTCAATCTATGATTACTACAGATCCGGTTCATACGGAAAAGGCTATAGCTGAAATAAATCGTTTAGCTGAGGCTGGTTGTGAACTAGTACGTGTTGCAGTTCCTACTATGGCTTCTGCTAAAGCTTTAAAAGCAGTTCGTGCTGGTATTGATATTCCTTTAATTGCTGATATTCATTTCGACTATAAATTAGCGTTAGAAGCTATCGAGAATAATGTTGATGGATTGCGTATTAATCCAGGAAACATCGGCGGTGAGGATAAGGTATTGGCTGTTATTGAAAAAGCTAAACCTAAACAAATCCCGATTCGTATTGGCGTTAATGCAGGGTCTTTACCAAAGCATATCCTCGATGCACATGGAGGTCATCCTACAGCTGATGGCATGGTGGAAACTGCATTAGAACATGTCCGAATTCTCGAAAAGCTCGACTACCGTCAAATGAAATTATCTATTAAAGCAACGGAAGTTCCTTTAATGGTAGAAGCCTATCGTAAGTTATCCGATAAGATTCCTTATCCATTGCATTTAGGTGTTACTGAAGCTGGTACGATAAAACAAGGTACTATTAAGTCTGCTATGGGCATTGGTGCTTTATTATTAGACGGTATCGGTGATACATTACGGGTATCCTTAACAGGTGATCCAATTCATGAAATTGAAGTAGGTCGAAGTATTTTGAGTAATTTAGGATTACGAAACTTTGGAGCTACAATGATTTCCTGTCCTACTTGCGGTCGATGCCAAGTGAACTTATTTGATATGGCAGGGATTGTAGAGGAACGTTTAGCATCCATTAAAGCACCTATTAAAGTAGCTGTTATGGGTTGTGTCGTAAATGGGCCTGGTGAGGCTCGTGAGGCTGATTTCGGCATTGCTGGTGGTAATGGACAAGGTATTGTCTTCCGTAAAGGGGAAGTTATCAAGACTGTGCCAGAAGCTGAATTAGTAGATACATTATTTAGAGAAATTGATCAATATTTAGAAAACTTAGATGAGGAGTCTTTATGTTAGCCACTAAATTATATGCACCTACATTGCGTGAGGTTCCATCTGACGCTGATGTAGTTAGCCAACAGCTTATGCTTCGCGCTGGTTTTATGCGCAAAACTGCAAATGGTTTATATAGCTTTTTACCATTAGGTTGGAGAAGTATCAAAAAAATCGAGCTATTGTACGTGAAGAAATGGATCGTGCTAGTGCTCAAGAAATCATGATGCCTATCTTACAACCTGCTGAAATTTGGAAAGAATCTGGCCGTTGGAATGCATATGGCGCTGAAATGATGCGTATTAATGATCGTCATGATAATGAATTCTGTTTAGGACCAACTCATGAAGAGATGATTACTACACTAGTTAAAAATGAGATCAATTCATATCGTCAATTACCAGTAAATTTATATCAAATTCAAAGTAAATTCCGTGATGAACGTCGTCCGCGTTATGGTTTAATGCGCAGTCGCGAATTCATTATGAAAGATGCATACTCTTTTGATGTAGATGAAGCTGGTTTAGATGAATCCTATAAATCTATGTATGATGCATACACACGTATTTTTACGCGTTGTGGTCTTACATTCCGTCCTGTAGAGGCTGATAGCGGTGCCATTGGTGGTAGTGGTACACATGAGTTCATGGCTATTGCTGAAGCAGGTGAAGCAGATATTGTGTACTGCACAAAATGTGACTATGCTGCCAATATTGAGATTGGTAAACCTGGTATTATGAAACAGGAAGAAGAAGCACTTCAAGAGTTATCTATTGTAGATACTCCTAATGCAAGTACTATTGAAGCTGTTGCAGAAATGCTAAATCTTCCATTACATAAAACTATTAAAGCCGTAGTATTTTCTATTGATGGTAAAGTTGTATTAGCTATTGTTCGTGGTGACCATGAAGTAAATGAAGTAGCTGTACAACATGCTGTGCTTGGTTCTGTAGAGCCAGAAATGGCTACGCCAGAGGAATTAGAAAAAGTAGGCTTAACAGCTGGCTTTATTAGTCCTGTTGGGTTAAAACAAACAGAAGAGTTTGCTATTGTTGTGGATGAATCTGTTATGGAAACGTACAATGTTTGTGGTGGTGCAAACAAGAAAGATGCTCACTATATTAACATTAACCCTAAACGTGACTTTAATGTAGAAGATATCATTGTTGCACCAATTCGTTTAATAACAGATGACGATGTTTGTCCAACTTGTGGTGGTACATTAGAACATGCTAAAGGTATTGAAGTAGGTCAAGTATTTAAATTGGGTACAAAATACTCTGAAGCTTTACAAGCTACATTCTTAGATCAAAATGGTCGCCCTAATCCAATGATTATGGGGTGCTATGGTATTGGTGTATCTCGTACATTAGCTGCAGCTATTGAGCAGTACCACGATGAAAATGGTATCATTTGGCCACGTGCTATTGCTCCATTTGAAGCCGTTATTGTACCTATTAATGCAAAAGATGAAGCTTTGATGTCTACAAGTCAAACAATTTATACTGCATTACAAGATGCAGGTGTAGATGTGTTACTTGATGATCGTAAGGATCGAGCTGGTGTAAAATTCAAAGATGCTGATTTAATTGGTTATCCACTTCGTATTACAGTAAGTAAAAATACACTTGAAAATAATGAAGTAGAAATTCAAATTCGTAAGTCTGGAGAGGCCATTACATGTGCCATTGATTCTGTAGCGACTAAGGTTACTGAATTACTTCAAGATTTATAATAAATTGCGATTCTAGTGAATACTCATTAGGGTCGCAATTTTTCTTTCTAAACTTGAATTAAAAGACTAAATCGGTCATAATTAAAAGATAGGATATTTGTAATGGGAGGTGCTCTATGCTTGTAGATTTTCACATGCATTCCGTTTATTCCGATGGTATTAAAACTCCAAAGGAATTATTGCGTCATGCCTTAGATTGCAATGTATCTATGATGGCTTTAACTGATCATGATGAAATTGATGGAATTAGAGCATTGCGTACCGCACAACTAGAATTAGATCCTAATGAAACGATTAAAATTATAAACGGCTGTGAGTTTAGTGCCGATTATAAAGATAAATCGATTCATATTTTGGGCTATCGTTTTGATGAAACTAATAAGGAATTAAGAGATTTTATTGAATATTTTAAATCAAAACGAGAAGAACGAATCGATGAGATTATTACACGTTGTAATAATGCTGGATATTTTATATCGAAAGATGAATTACTAAAAAAATTTCCTAAAACACAAGCTTATGGGCGTCCACATATTGGTCAATTATTAATTGATGGTGGCTACGCTAAGGATATTAATGAGGTATTCAAAGGTATTCTTCGAAAAGATAGCCCATGCTATGTACCTAAGGTAAAGGTTGAGGTTCCGCATATTATCGATATCATTCATAAAGCTGGTGGCCTTGCCGTTATGGCTCATCCTAAACTAGTAACTAGTGATGAATATGTAGTAGAAATGTTAGCCTATGATTTTGATGGTATGGAGGTTTACCATACTAAACATAACGATGATGATGTGAAACGATATAAAGCATTAGCTAAAGAACATAACTTGTTTATTACAGGTGGTTCTGATTATCATGGTATTCCAGGAAAAGCACCAGATCAATTTGGCGATTACTTGGTATCCGCTGAGAATGTATCAGAATTTATTAGTTTGTTATAAATAATGAGGTTGACTATGGAAGTCGTTGCATTTGTAGGTAGTAGTGGCACTGGTAAAAGCCATCGTGCGCTCGTAGTTGCTCATGAAAATAATATTGAATGTATCATTGATGATGGCATTTTAATTCATGATAATAAGATTGTAGCTGGCTTTTCTGCAAAGAAGGAATCTAGCCGATTAAAAGCTGTTCGTCGTGCTATTTTCCAAGATGAAGTACAAGTAAAATCAGTGCGTGAACAATTAGATAAAATTAATCCTAATAAGCTTATGATTATTGGTACATCCGATAATATGGTTAAGAAAATTACGAAAGCATTAGGCTTGCAAGATCCAGATCGATACATTCGCATTGAAGATGTAGCTACACCTAAAGAAATTGAAAAAGCACAACATGCTCGTCTTAAAGAAGGTAAACATATTATTCCAGTTCCAACAATGGAATTGAAACCTCACTTTAGAGGATATTTGATTGATCCAATTAAAACCATGTGGCGTCGCCGTACTTTGAAAAAACAAGATCAAGATACATTGGGTCAAATTGGATCAGAAGGTTTTGAACGTTCTGTAGTTCGTCCTGCTTTCAGTTATTATGGACGACTTACCTTTGATGATGATGTTATTATCAAATTGATTCGCAATGGCTTAAAAAAAGTTGTCGGTGTTGATGAATCAAGTGTCATTTCTTTCAAAAAAAGTGATAAAGGTCAAAATGGTTTAGTTGTAGATATGGCTGTAGTAATTGAACATGGTTATCCTGTTAAAGCATTGATGCAACAGGTACAAAAGTCTGTTCGAAATGAAATTGAGTATATTACAGGCATGTCTATTGAACGTATGTCTATAAAAGTTAAGAATATTATAGAAACAAAACGTAAGATTGTTAAAGTATAGGAGTTAGAATGAAGTCTTATTATATTTACACCTATGGTTGTCAAATGAATACTGCTGATTCTGAGCGCTTATCGCATCAGTTAGAATCTGTAGGCTATACGCTAACAGAGGACGTAGAAACTGCAGATTTAATTTTATTAAATACTTGTGCAGTGCGTGAGAATGCAGAAACTAAAGTCTATGGCCGCATAGGTGAGCTAATGAGACTAAAGCGTAAAAACAAAAACTTGATTCTTGCTGTTACAGGTTGTATGGCTCAGAAGAATCAAGCGGAAATGTTTAAACGGGCTCCACATATTGATATTGTGTTAGGTACTCATAATATTCAACATATTAATGAAATGATTGAAGAGGTACAACGAGGTCATACACACCAAATCAATGTAGACATGGATAATTCCGTGTTACCTGAATTGGAAGCAAAACCTAATGGTACCTTTTATGCATGGGTACCTATTATGAACGGATGCAATAAGTTCTGTACGTACTGCATCGTTCCTCACGTTCGTGGTAGAGAAATTAGTCGTCCTGTAGAGGCTATCGTAAAAGAGGTAACCGAACTAGGGGCAAAAGGGTTTAAAGAGATCACTTTATTGGGGCAAAATGTAACTCTTACGGTTTAGATTTCAAAGATGGTACTGATTTTGGTACATTAGTTGATGCCCTCGATGGTATTCCAGGAATTGAACGTATTCGCTATATGACGAGTCATCCTCAAGATATGACTAAATCTATGATAGATGCACTTGGGCGTTCCTCTAATATCGTTACCCATTTACATTTACCAATTCAATCCGGTTCAGACCGTATTTTGAAGAAAATGAACCGTCATTATACAGTAGAACATTACAAAGAATTACTTTCTTACTGTCGTGAGAAAATTAAAGATGTAGTGGTTACTACAGATATTATCGTAGGTTTTCCAGGGGAAACAGAGGAAGATTTCCAAGATACATTACAATTGTTAAAAGATGTACGCTATGATATGGCTTATACGTTTATTTATTCTAAACGTTCTGGAACGCCAGCAGCAACTATGGATGATCAAGTTCCAGAAGAGGTTAAGCGTGTACGTTTACAAACATTGATGGATGTACAAAACGAAATCTCTTATGAACTAAATAAACCTATGGAAGGGCAAGTGTTTGATATTATTGTAGAGGGTCCAAGTCCTCGTGATGAAGATATGTGGTTTGGTCGTACATCGGGCAATAAAATGGTATTATTCCCGAAAGATGACTCTTTATCAATTGGTGAAACCGTACCAGCCTATATTGATAAAGCACAAACTTGGGTTTGCTACGGTACAATACAAAAGGGGTAAGTATGGCAAAAAAGCAAACACCTATGATGGAGCAGTATTTAGATATTAAGTCTAGATATTCTGAAGAATTACTGTTCTTTCGTTTAGGTGACTTTTATGAATTATTTAATGATGATGCATTAATTGCATCTCGTGAACTTAATATAACCTTAACCGGTCGCCCAACAGGAGATGAGGAACGCACACCGATGTGTGGCGTTCCTTTTCATGCTGCTGAAAGCTATATAGAAACTTTGGTAAAAAAAGGCTATAAGGTTGCTATTTGTGAACAATTAGAAGACCGTAAAGCAGTTAAGGGCATCGTTAAGCGTGACGTTATTAAGGTCATTACACCAGGGACTGTAATGACTGAAAATGGTAATGATGCACGGTCAAATAACTTTTTATCGTTATTTTATATGGTAAAAGATGCATGGATACTTGTATTTTCTGATGTATCTACAGGGGAAGTTATTTGGCATCGCATTACTGATTGTGAAAAACGAAGCGATATGTTTGATGCTCTCAGCATGTATCGTCCAAGTGAAATTATATTGCCTGAGGGAACAGTATTACCGCAAGATATAAAAGACTTTATGGATAATCAATTCAGTAATATTGTATTATCTCCATTTAGTACATATCATACACAGCGCGAAGTAGCGGAAAAGGCTGTTACTCACTTTGGTGATCTAGGTCTCATGGAAGAGGATGTATGGGAAGCTTTGGGCTATATGCTCTTATATTTAGAGGATATCATTAAGTCTGAAATTTCTCACATTAACTATGTTCATCAATTGAGTGTAGGAAATCGCTTGATTTTAGATACATCTTCTTTGCGCCATTTAGAGATTACTCATAACCTACGAGACGGTGGTCAAAAAGGTACATTACTTGATGTACTTGATCGTACATTGACACCAATGGGGGCTCGTCTATTAAAACAATGGCTCGAAAGTCCATTGACGGATGTTAATCAAATTCAGCGTAGACAAGCAGCTGTAGCAGAACTGATTACACGTGGTGCAGAACGTTCCCATATCCGTAGCTTACTGGACTGCATTTATGATTTTGAACGTATTGTAGGACGAGTAGAAACTGGATCTGTGTCTCCAAGGACTTAACAGCACTTCGTGAATCATTAGCTGTTTTGCCAGATATTAAAAATGTATTAAGCACATGTGCGAGCTTATCATTAACTTCTATCAATGATCGTATTCAAGATCATAAAGATATATATGACCTATTATGTCGTGCTATTGCTGAACAGCCTGCACTGACATTAAAAGAAGGTCGAGTTATTAAAGATGGTTTTAATCCGGATTTAGATGAACTACGTTCATTGGCTACGAATAGCGAACAATGGCTAGCAAGATGGAAGCTGATATTAAAGAGGCTACTGGTTTATCTAAAATTAAAACTGGCTATAATAAGGTGTTTGGTTACTATTTTGAAGTATCTCATAGTAAATCTGAACAAGTACCGGATTATTTTATTCGAAAACAAACATTAGCCAATGCAGAGCGTTATATTACACCGGAATTAAAAGAGTTTGAAATCAAAATTCTCAGCGCTAAAGACAAGATAATCGCCTTAGAACACGAATTATATCAACAACTACGAAATGATATAAAACTCGTTATAAAAGATGTACAAGAAACAGCTCGTGCTCTTGCTGAACTTGATGTATTAGGTTCTTTAGCACTTGTAGGCTATGAAGAGAATTATATTTGTCCTACCATTGTAATGAATGGACAAATTAATATTCGCGATGGTCGTCATCCTGTTATTGAAAAATTCTTAAAACGTGAGGTCTTTGTACCGAATGATATCGTTTTAAATCATGATGATGAGGAGTTCTTGCTCATTACAGGACCTAACATGGCAGGTAAATCAACGTATATGCGTCAAGCGGCAATTTTAATGATTATGGCTCAAATTGGATCCTTCATTCCTGCTCGGGAGGCATCTATTTCACCTGTAGATCGTATCTTTACACGTGTAGGTGCTAGCGATGATATTTCTACTGGTCAAAGTACGTTCATGGTAGAAATGAAAGAGGTAGCATATATATTAGAAAATGCCACACACAATAGCTTGATTATTCTCGACGAAATTGGTCGTGGTACGAGTACCTTTGATGGATTGAGTATCGCCCAAGCTGTAGTAGAGCATATTTGCAAGCATATTCATGGCAAAACATTATTTGCTACACATTACCATGAGTTAATCTGTTTAGAAGAAAGCTATAGTAAATTAAAAAATTATACTGTAGCAGTAAAAGAAAAAGGTAAGGATGTGGCCTTCTTGCGCCGTATTATTAGAGGTGGTGCAGACCGTAGCTATGGTATTCACGTAGCTAGATTGGCAGGATTGCCTAATTCTGTGTTAAAACGTGCAGAGGTAATTTTGGAATCATTGGAAGATCAAAGTCATGATACTAGTGATTTAAATAACCGTGTAATTGGTGGACAATCTAATAATGTGGTTAAAACGACTACAAAACAAGCCAGTGATTCACCACTAGGCAATTTATTTACTCATTCTGTAGTCGATAGCTTACTCGAAGTGGATGTAATGAGTATGACACCGATTGAAGCATTAAATAAATTATATGAACTACAAGAGGAGGCTCGTAAAGGAGGCGGGAAATAATGGCTACCATTCATGTATTGGATGAAACCACAATCAATAAAATAGCTGCTGGCGAAGTTGTGGAACGTCCCGCATCTGTTATTAAAGAGCTCATTGAAAATTCCATTGATGCGTCCGCCACTAATATTGAGGTTGAAATCGGAGATGGCGGTGTAGCTTATATGCGCATTACCGATAATGGTATCGGTATGACAGAGGAAGATGCACGCCTAGCAATTTTGCGTCATGCTACCTCTAAAATACAACAGGTAGAAGATTTATTTGATATTGCTTCTCTAGGCTTTCGTGGGGAGGCATTGGCTAGTATTGCCTCTGTATCTCATTTTTCTTTGACTACACGTAAAGCTGACTCTGATTTGGGTACTCGTATTACCGTAGATGGTGGTACGTTCACCGATTGTATTCCTTATGGTGCGGCACCTGGTACGACAATTGAAATTAGAGATTTGTTTTATAATACGCCAGCCCGTCGCAAATTCTTGAAATCTGAGCGTACAGAATCTTCTAAAATTCAAGATATTGTAGGCAAACTTGCTCTTAGCAATCCACATATTTCTTTTAAACTCATCGTAGATGATCGAGTAGCTATAATTACACCGGGCAATGGTAATATTGGTGATACGGTAGCTGCATTATATGGGTATAAAACAAAGGATGACATTTTCACTGTTGCTTATGAAAGTGACTCTATTTATATCGATGGTGTAGTGAGTAAACCTACCCTTCTTAAAAGTACAAGAATTTGGCAAACTATTATCGTTAATAACCGTGTTATTTCCGATAAAACAATAATGAAGGCTATCGATAATGCTTACCATGCATTGTTACCTAAAAACGGTCATCCTTTAGTGGTACTTAATATTACTGTACCTGCTGGTATGGTTGATATTAACGTTCATCCACGAAAGAGTGAAGTAAAATTCTCAGATGATAAGATTATATTTAAAGCTGTTTATCATGGTATTTTAAACGCTTTAAATAATCCTCTACATGAGCGATACGAACGAGAATCATCTTCTTATATAAATGGCACAATTAATAATGGAGCTGATTTCCGTAATAATGAAACCAATAGTAATGACGTAAATACTAACAGTAATGATACAGTTACTAATTCTAGTTCTTATAGTAGTTTATCTCACCATGGCAATAGTACGTATGATTCGTATAGAACACCTTCTGTTGTACAAGATGAGATGCAGTCTGCTGAGCATATAGCTACTGCGGTAGATTATGATAAAGTATTTGGTGGTCGCCGTACTAAAGGATACGAAGTCATGCGCGGTGAGACTACACAGTTTGTAGAGAGTCTTAAAACTAAGGGTTTTACACCACCTCCGCCAAAGGCTACTTATGAACAGTCGTCCTTTACAGACGAAAGCTTCGATGCTGTTCCAACTGAATATACTAGTTATACGAAGGAAGACGTTGAGAAATTTAAGTCTTTAGCTCAAGATATTCGTGAAGAAAATACAGAGGAGCGTACCATTCAAAATTCTGGATTCTTACCTATGGGGCAAGTCGCTTCTTGTTATATTTTGGCTAAAAAGGGTGATGATCTCTACATAATAGACCAACACGCAGCTCATGAACGTGTACGATATGATAAGCTTTGTAAGTCTTCTGAATCCATTCCTATGCAATCTATCCTTGTGCCTCAATATAGTGAGGCTACAGATGATGAAATGAATTTGGTAGAGGAAGAGCGAGAAACCTTACTAGATCTTGGCTTTGATGTAGAGTTAGGTGGTCCTACGAAAATAAAATTAGTAGGGGCGCCTGTAGATTTAGTAGAGTCAAAGGCTTTTGAAATTCTCCAATATGTATTCTCTTACTTACACGAACATCAACAGCCTACTAAGGCTCAGTTACGTCATGAAATGCTAGCGTATGCATCTTGTAGAGGGGCCATTAAGGCAGGTCATAATTTAAATATGTATCAAATGACTACCTTAATTGAGGATCTCTTTAGTACTGAGAAACCGTACGTATGTCCTCATGGCCGTCCAACGATAATCAAGTTTACACCTGATGAATTAGGTAAATTATTCTTACGGTCTTAATATGAATATACTAACCACATCTCAAAAATCTAATGAGGTCATTCAGGAGGAAGCCAAAGCACTGGCTTCCTCTATGCATATGACATATATTAAACGAGGTAAAACATCGATACCAGCCTTATTCGGTAAGTATCAATGTGAATATATTGCGGTTCTGACTGATTCTGGATTAACGATTCATTTCCCAGAAAATCAACAACATACCTTTCATTTGTCTATGGCTCAATTACGTATATTACGTTTACAACGCGGTGAAGGCGATCATCTCGTTAATGCGGTACAAGTCATATTAGATACAAAAGGATTATCTAATAGAGAAAGATTTACCTTTTTAGACTGTACAATTGGCCTTGGTAGTGACAGTATTGTAGTAAGTTATGGTTACCCACAAGCTCAAATAACTGGCCTAGAAGGTTCTTTACCTATATGGCTTGCTACTAGTTATGGTTTAGCTCATTATATTCATAGTGAGGATAGTGTAACAAATGCATTGCGACGTATTACGGTAAATCATGATACCTTTGAACACTATTTACCAAACTTACCTGACAATAGTATTGATATTATTTATTTTGATCCCATGTTTGAAGTTCCTGTAGAGGAAAGTCCTCAATTCAAACCTCTTCGGGGTCATACGTTGGAAAGTCGTATTGATGCTAAAATCATGGCACAGGCTATGCGTGTTGCCACTTATGGTGTTATTATTAAAGAACGACCATTTAGTTCGGTCTTTCAAAAGTATCCACCGCAACAATGGGTGGGCGGAAAATATAGTCGTATAGGCTATGGTGTATATATGAAGGAGTTAATGTGAATCCCTTAATTACCATCGTTGGACCAACGGCGGTAGGTAAAACAGATCTTACCTTGGACTTAGCTGAACAGCTACAGGCTGAGGTTATTTCTGGTGATGCTTACCAAGTATATAAACAACTCAATATTGGTACCGCTAAACCATCGGCGGATGAACTTAACAGAGTGAAACATCATCTTATCGATATTTTAGAACCAAATGATTCATATTCAGTATCTATTTTCCAACATCAAGCTAAAGAAATAATCAGTAGATTAAAAGATAGAAATATTCTACCTATTCTGTCTGGTGGTACAGGGTTATACGTTCAATCATTATTAGAAAACTATAACTTTAATGACGTTAAGCCTGATGAAAGTTTACGATTAGAGCTAGATGAGCTATTTAATGCTAAAGGTATTAATGGTTTACGAGAATACGCTTTCATATTGGGAAAAAAACATAATATAGAAATTCAATATAGTGATAAGCATCGTCTATATCGAGCTATTGAGATATTACATCATGGTGATGTAGATTCGTTACGTAATCAAACAAAAGATGGGATATCCTATAAAGGACCTGTTATTGGTCTTATGAGAGATCGTGATCAGTTATATGAACGCATCAATTTACGCGTTGATATGATGTTTGATGCAGGTTTAATTGAAGAAGTTGAGCAACTCGTTAAGTCCGGTGTAAATCCTGATTGCCAAGCCTTTAAGGGGATTGGCTATAAAGAGGTTGTAGACTATATAAATGGCACTATTAATCTTGATGAATGTAGAGATTTAATTAAGAAAAATACTCGTCATTTCGCAAAGCGACAAATCACTTGGTATAAGCGCATGCCATATATTGAATGGATTCATATTGATAATAATACATCTAAAGATTTTATATTTAATAAAGCTATGGAATTAATTCGTAGAGAAGGATTAGCATGACATTAGAAGAAATACGCAGTAAAGCCCTTGAGTTGGCTGAACCAGAATTTAAGAAATTTGAACCTATTGCATTAGCCAATACAAAAAAGGTATTAGAAGCCTTTAAAGAGTGCCAAGTATCTGATTATCATTTTACAGGTACTACTGGTTATGGCTATAACGATGTGGGCCGTGAGAAGTTAGATGAAGTATTCGCCTATGTATTTAAAGGTGAAAAAGCCATCGTTCGTCCCCATTTTGTTTCTGGTACTCATGCACTAGCAACAACTTTGATTTCTTTAATGGGGAATGGTTCAAAAGGGACCGAATTTATCTATGCAGTTGGGGCTCCTTACGATACGATGCAATCCGTAATTGGTGCTGCTCGTGAAGTACGTGGTTCTTTAGTAGAAAAAGGCTTTACTTATACTGAGGTACCATTGAAAGATAATACCTATGATGTTGAAGCTATTGCTAACGCCGTTAATGATAATACGCGGGTAGTGGTCATTCAACGTTCTCGTGGTTATAGCACACGTGAACCATTATCCATTGCTGATATTAAGATCATTGTAGATGCTGTAAAAGCTAAAAATCCTAATACCATTTGTTTCGTAGATAATTGTTATGGTGAATTTACAGAACTGCAAGAACCTTTAGAAGCAGGTGCAGATATTATGGCTGGTTCGCTCATTAAAAATGCAGGGGGCGGCTTAGCACCAACAGGTGGATATATTGTAGGTCGTGAAGACTTAGTTGAAGATGCAGCGTACCAACTCACTGCTCCAGGACTTGGTGATCATATGGGCTCTTATGCGCCTGGTTACCGATTATTCTTCCAAGGCTTGTTTATGGCTCCTCATGTAGTATTACAAGCTCTTAAAGGGGCTGTATATACAGCTGCAGTAGGTGAATTGTTAGGATATGATGTCTTCCCTAAGGTAAATGCTGATCGCTATGATTTAATTCAAGCTATTAATCTAAAAAATGGAGAAGAAATGGAGCACTTCTGTGTAGGTATGCAAGCATATTCTCCTGTAGATGCTCACGTACATCCTATTCCTGGTGATATGCCTGGGTACGAAGATAAAATCATCATGGCCGGTGGTACCTTTGTACAAGGCTCTTCTATTGAATTAAGTGCAGATGGTCCTGTTCGTCCTCCATATACGATTTTCATGCAAGGTGGCTTAGTATTTGAGCATTCTATGCTCGGTATTCTAGGAGCCGCTGAAGAGCTTTTAAAACATAGATAATAATTAGAATCTCTTTCTTTTGATGAAGGGGATTCTTTTTATTTCAAATCTTTTCAATGTACCTTATTCTAGGCTATAATATAAGTTGCTATAATTTCATAGCAATACTACTCGGACTTTTACACCGAACTAGTGTTTTACACGTCAGGCTTTCACCCTGATTAGTTTTATGATCAAGAGATCATTAAAAGGAGAAAGTATGGAAAAAGTTATCGCTGTAGCTATGAGTGGCGGCGTAGATAGTTCTTTAACTGCTGCAATGCTACTAAAACAAGGCTATAAAGTATTTGGTATTACCCTATGGCTGTGGGTGAGTGGTACACCTTATGATTCAGTGCCTCTCGCTGTAACAGATGCTAAGAAGATGTGTGATTTTCTTGGTATTGAGCATCATGTTATTGATGCTCGTGATGTATTCTACGATAATGTAGTAGATTACTTCGTAAAAGAATATGCCTATGGTCGTACACCAAATCCTTGTGTATTCTGTAATAAAAATATCAAATTTGATTTGATGCTCAATCGAGCCCTTGAACTTGGTGCCACACATATGGTTACTGGCCATTATGCACAGGTTAATTATAATGAAGAAACTGGTTTATATGAATTACATAAAGGCGTTGATCCTACTAAAGACCAAAGCTATGTTATGTATAATATGAACCAACGCATTTTGAGTCACCTTATGTTCCCACTAGGTGGCCAATGTAAGACTGAAACACGTAAATTAGCTGCTGAATATGATTTGCCAGTAGCTAAAAAACCAGATAGTGTTGATATTTGCTTCTTGCCTCATGGGAACTATCAAAAGCTTGTAGTAGAAGAAATGAAAGATAAACCAAAGTCTGGTAATATCGTTACTGAAGATGGTGAGGTATTAGGTAAACACAATGGTTTATTTAACTACACTATAGGCCAACGTAAGGGCCTTGGAATTGCATATAAGCATCCATTATATGTAATTGGTTTTAATGGTGAACGCAATGAAGTCATTGTAGGTCCTAATGATCGACTTTTTACGAATCGTATGATTTGTAAGTTCTATAATTTCCTGGATGATACAATTCATAAAGAATTAAAAGCAGAAGGTAAAATTCGCTATGCAGCAAATCCTTCACCTTGTACTGCACGTATCTTAGATGATGATACGATGGAAGTTATCTTCGAAGAACCACAACGGGCTATTACACCAGGTCAGTCCGTAGCCTTTTATAATGGCACTCAACTATTAGGAGGTGCTGTTATCGATCGCGTATGTTAGAAAGGAGAATACAAGTTCCTTGAACTTGTTTACATAGTATGTCAACGAAAAAGATTAGAAACTTCTGTATTATAGCTCATATTGACCATGGTAAATCTACCATTGCCGACAGATTAATTGAATATACTGGCACATTACAAAAGCGTGAAATGGAGGCTCAAGTTTTGGACTCCATGGATTTAGAACGAGAACGCGGTATTACTATTAAGGCGCAATCTGTTCGAATTTTGTATAAAGCACAAGATGGAGAAGAGTATACTTTGAACCTTATCGATACTCCTGGCCATGTGGATTTCAGCTATGAAGTATCTCGTTCTCTTGCAGCTTGTGAAGGTGCATTACTGGTAGTAGATGCTGCACAAGGTGTAGAGGCTCAAACGTTGGCGAATGTGTATCTCGCTTTAGAACATGATCTTGAAATTATTCCTGTTATTAACAAAATAGATTTGCCTTCTGCCGATCCTGATCGAGTTAAACATGAAATTGAAGATATCATTGGTTTAGACGCATCAGAAGCAGTATTATGTTCTGCTAAATCTGGCATTGGCATTCCAGATATTTTAGAAGCCATTGTAAATAAGGTCCCTGCACCACCAGATAAATCTGATGCACCAACAAGAGCATTGATTTTTGATAGTCGCTTTGATGCCTATAAAGGTGCTATTGCTTATGTGCGCGTAAAAGAAGGTACTATTAAAGCAAAAGATACCATTCGCATGATGCATGATAATAAGGATTTTGATGTAACTGAGCTCGGCATCTTTACACCAAATCTTGTGCCTGTTCAGGAATTACCATGTGGTTCTGTAGGTTGTATTGCGGCAAGTATTAAGAATGTAGCAGACTGTCACGTAGGTGATACGGTAACATTAGCTGATAATCCTGCACCAGAACCATTACCAGGCTATCGAAAAGCCGTATCCATGGTATATTGTGGCTTGTATCCAACAGATTCTAAGGACTATGAAAATCTTCGTGATGCATTAGAAAAGTTACAGCTTAATGATGCTGCTTTAGAATATGAAGCTGAAACATCCTTGGCATTGGGATTTGGTTTCCGTTGTGGCTTCCTTGGACTTTTACATATGGACGTTATTCAAGAACGGTTAGAGCGTGAATATAACTTATCCCTTATTACAACAGCTCCATCTGTAAACTACAAGGTTTATAAGACGAATGGGGAAATGCTTGAAGTGGATAACCCTGCTAAATTACCACCACCAACTGAAATCGATTACATTGAAGAACCATATGTAAAAGCCACAACTATTGTGCCTAAAGACTTTGTTGGTACTATTATGGAGTTATCTCAAGATAAACGCGGTGAATATCAATCCATGGAATATTTGGATGAAACACGTGTATCTGTTGTATATCACTTGCCTTTGAGTGAAATTATTTACGACTACTTTGATAAATTGAAATCTGCTACCAAGGGTTATGCATCTCTTGACTATGAGTTGATTGGGTATAAACAATCTCCAATGGTTAAGATGGATATTCTGTTAAATGGTGATCCTGTGGATGCATTGTCTATTATCGTACATAAGGACCGTGCTGCTACACGTGGTCGTGCATTAGCTGAGAAATTAAAAGAATTAATTCCTCGTCAAATGTTTGAAATTCCTATTCAAGCAGCGGTAGGCACGAAAATTGTGGCTCGTGAAACCGTAAAGGCTTGGCGTAAAGACGTTTTAGCAAAATGTTATGGTGGCGATATTTCTCGTAAACGTAAACTCTTAGAAAAACAAAAAGCCGGTAAGAAACGTATGAAGTCAGTGGGCTCTGTAGAGATTCCACAAGAAGCATTCATGGCTATTCTCAAGGTTGAGGACTAATATAATGAAAACAGATTCTAATACTTTGAATCTGTCTACACTTGGGGATATGGGCTTGTATGTCCATATCCCTTTTTGTAAACAGAAATGTATGTACTGTGATTTTCCTGCCTATCAAAATTTACAAGATTATTATGAAACCTATGTATATGCCTTAGTACAAGAGATGGATCTTTGGGTTTCTGAACATCCTGAATCTAAAGAGCGGTCCATTGATACGATTTACTTTGGTGGTGGTACGCCTACTGAATTATCAATTCAACAGCTACAGATGATTATTGATAAAATAAAAAGTATTTTTACTATCGATAAAAACTGTCATATGACAATCGAGTCCAATCCTGGGGAAGTAGATTTACAGTATCTAACTAAATTAGTTAAACTAGGCTTTAATCGTATTAGTTTTGGCGTTCAAACCTTTGATGATAAGGCGCTTACCATGCTACATCGCAGTCATAATGGGGAAAAGGCTAAACAAGCTGTTTATGAAGCAAAAGAGGCAGGCTTTACAGATATCAATATAGATTTGATTTATGGTTTGCCACGACAAACCTTAGAGGATATTCAGCATAATTTAAATATTGTAAAAGATTTACCAATTAATCATATTTCTACGTATGGTTTACAAGTTGAGGTAGGCACTTATTTATATCATTTAGTACAAAAGAACTTGATCTCTATTCCTAGTGAAAGTATAGATGAGTCAATGTATGATACGATGATGGCTGGTTTAAAAAAACTAGGGTTTGAGCGATACGAGATTTCAAATTTCGCAAAGGGTAATTCCTATAGTCGTCATAATTTAAAATATTGGCACTATATAGACTATTTAGGCTTTGGTGCTGGAGCTCATTCCTTCTATGATGGTATACGCCGTAGTAACAATCGTAATGTAATGCCTTATATACAGTCCGTTGATCGATATATTATGCCCACTATCGATACGGAGACGATTACTGTAGAACGAGCGCAAGAGGACTTTTGCTTCTTAGCGCTTCGTACTAAGTGGGGCCTTGATGAGCAAAAATTTGAGGATAGATTTGGCGTATCTGTTCATAATTTATTTGGTAATATATTAGAAGAATTAGTTACTAAAGGCTTATTAGAGTATCAAAATGGTAGTTATCATTTAAGTTCTGAAGGGGCTAAGCATGGTAACTATGTATTTAGTCAATTTATTCGAGAGTAATTTCTCACAGTTTCTCAAAATCTAATATGTTAGTATAAATAGGATGATGATGAATAAGCATGCTAGATTTGAGGAGGAACGATGAAGACATCTGTTATTTTACATGGTTTACATAACGAATTTACTTTAGATCAAATGAAGGCATGCATAGAATTAGCTGAAAAATATGGTGGATCTTTCCGCCATGTTGTAACAGGTATACAAATTACAGGTATTGAAAAAGACGATAAGGAACAACTTATCTCTGAATTACCAGAAGGTGTAACCACTGTTATTCATAGAGGTGTTAATTCCTTAATTGCTTGCGTAGGTAAAGGCTATTGTAAAAATGGCCAAATGGAAACTAAAGAATTGGCTGATTATGTAGAGAGAAAACATTACGGCCGAAAAACATCTCACAAGTGCAAAATTGGAATTAGTGGCTGTGGTCGTAACTGCCCGGATGCAATGGTAAAAGATATTGCTTTTATTGGTACATCCCAAGGTTTTATGCTGGCTGTTGGTGGCAATACAGGAATGCGACCAGAGGCTGGTAAAATATTGGCTAGAAAGCTTACTGTTGAGCAATCCAAAAAAGCTGTAGATATCTTAGTAGATTGGTATGCGGAACATGGGAAACCACGTGAGCGTATGGGAAAACTGTTAGAACGACTTGGTAATCCATTAGAAGGTGTAGAACTATAAATTATTATATTTATACTTCTCATTGATTTATGGTTCTGGTTTACGATTCTTAATCTATAAATTTGCATGGCTAGAAAGTAATCTAACTAAGAGCTCATTAACAACAAAATTACAATAGAATTATTACAAATATTAACACTTATACTATTTCAGGTTTTAATAACATAAATTTT
>NZ_QSDY01000069.1 GCF_003463825.1 Veillonella sp. AM51-8BH | reverse complement strand
ACAGAGCCTTGCGCACACAAAATGGTTATGCAAATACCACATAGTATTTACACCTAAGTATAGACGTAAAGTTATATATAATCAATACAGAAATAGTTTACGTGAAATATTGAGACGTTTATGTGAATATAAGGGCGTCAAGATAATAGAGGGGGAGCTTATGGCTGATCATGTGCATATGCTAGTATTAATCCCACCTAAAATATCAGTATCATCTTTTATGGGATACTTAAAAGGGAAAAGTGCACTAATGATGTTCGATAAACACGCAAACTTAAAGTATAAATTTGGAAATAGACACTTTTGGTCCGAGGGGTATTATGTTAGTACGGTAGGTTTAAATGAGGCTACAGTAAAGAAATATATACGTGAGCAAGAGTTACATGACCAAATGAAAGATAAACTTAGTGTAAAAGAATATGAGGACCCTTTTAAGGGTAGCAAGTAATACATATCCCCTTTAAGGGGACCGTTACGAGTCAATGGCTATGCGGCTTGAACGTAGTGAAAGCCAGCGCCTTTAGACGCTGGCCTAGTACTACGGGCTTATAGCCCGTGAGCAAACCACCCGTTTTACGGGTGGTTCTGATTCATTTGAGGTATGAGAGGATGTTATAGATATATCATAGAGATGAGAGAGATTTTATTTCATGCGAACTGCTTCAGCAAATTCGTCTTCAGTCATGAGTTTTTCTTCCAAGATGATTTCTTTGATAGAGCAACCGCGTTTGTATGCTTCTTTTACAACCTTAGCGCTCTTGTCGTAGCCGATGTATGGTGTTAAGGATGTAGCAATCATGAGGGATTGTTCTACGAAGAAGTTGAGTTTTTCCGGTACAAATTCTACACCGTCGATGCAGTGTGTTGTGAAAGAGTTCATAGCGTCTGCGAGGAGGCGACAGCTTTCAACAAAATCATAGATCATGATAGGCATGTACACGTTCAATTGGAACGCACCGCTGCCTGCACAGAGTGTCATAGTCGTATTATGACCGAATACTTGGGCGCATACCATGGCCAAGGCTTCACATTGTGTAGGATTTACCTTGCCTGGCATGATGGAGGAGCCCGGTTCGTTTTCAGGAAGATGCCATTCGCCATAGCCGCAACGAGGGCCAGAGCCTAAGAAACGCACGTCGTTAGCGATTTTGAATAGTGTAGTAGCCAACGTATTGAGTGCGCCGTGAGCCATCATGAAAGCATCTTTCAAAGATAGGCCTTGGAATTTGTTATTCTTAACGCGGAATGGAGCACCTGTTACCTCTGGCAATACAGTTTCCATAACGTCTAGATAGCCTTTAGGGGTGTTTACACCAGTACCAACGGCTGTACCGCCAAGGGCTACGTCGAGCAGGTAGTCAGCGTTTTGGACAAGCATAGTTTTGGCAGTTTTTAGGCCTTCTACAAAGGCACTGATTTCTTGGTCCACCATGATGAAAGTAGCATCTTGTAAATGCGTACGACCAACTTTTTGCAAGCCTTTACCTTTTTCTTGCAATTTTTCGAAGGATTGGATAAGGCCGTCCAATGCAGGGATTACGCGTTTTGTAATTTCAAAGTACGCACAGATATGCATTGCTGTAGGGAATGTATCGTTTGTACTTTGGCCGCGGTTTACATCGTCGTTAGGATGGAGTGGGTTGCTTTCATCTAACTGTTTAGCCCGGTGAGCGATTACCTCGTTCACATTCATGTTAGTTTGTGTGCCAGAACCTGTTTGGAATACAGTCAATGGGAATTCGTCATCCCATTTGCCGTCCACGATCTCATCTACTACTTGAGCAATGAGTTTCGCTTTTTCCTCAGTTACTGCGCCACATTTTGCATTGGTTAAAGCACATGCTTTTTTTACAAGCGCAAGCGCTTTGATTTGTTCAATAGGGATGCGGTGGTCACCGATCTTGAAATTATTGAACGAGCGTTGCGTTTGAGGTCCGTAAATTCGTCTAGCGTCGACTTCGACTGGTCCCATTGAATCATATTCAATTCTTGTTTCCATAATGTTTACAACCTCCTTAAAAGACATGCCGACCTTATCGTCGGTAATTTAATTATATAAAATCCTGTATATTTGTACAGAATAAAAGATAATGATTTCTATTTTCATATAGAGAGAGGGTGTATATGCGATTTATGCATATACATCTTCTCCCTTCTCCCAATATATATGCGATGATTTATATTTAATCTGTATACATGTTTCATAGAAGATTGATTTGTGAGGGAAAAGGCGACAGTCCAAAAACGACTTAGAGGCCCCGCGTAGCGGGGTAGGTGGCTTTGGAGGCTTTTGGACTGTTGCCTTTTTCTACATAATTAATGGTCTAATGAAACATGTATACATTATAAATATCGCATATATATTGAAATCAGCGCTTTAACACGATAAAATGGAAGTAGCTTATTATATGTTGTAAGCTCTAGTTTCACAGAGGAGGTATGTACTTATGAAACATGACTTTATGAGCCATGACCTTCATCTGCCGGAACTGACACTACGTGGGATGCTACTTGGTGCATTGATTACTGTAATTTTTACAGCATCTAACGTATATCTCGGTTTGAAGGTTGGTTTGACATTCTCGTCATCCATTCCGGCAGCCATTATTTCAATGGCAATTTTACGTTTCTTCAAGGATTCTAACGTTCTTGAAAACAACATGGTACAAACACAGGCTTCTGCAGCCGGTACTTTGTCCGCAATTATCTTTATCTTGCCAGGTCTATTAATGCTTGGTTATTGGAATGGCTTCCCATTCTGGCAAACATTCTTGCTCTGCGCATGCGGTGGTTCCCTTGGTGTGTTATTCACTATTCCATTGCGTCGTGCCATGGTAGTAAATAGTGATCTACCATATCCAGAAGGCCGTGCAGCAGCAGAAATCTTGAAGGTTGGTTCCCATAATGGTGGCCAAGGTCCTCAATCTAGCTCCGGTATGGGAGATATCGTATCCGGTGGTCTTGTAGCTGGTATTATCAGTCTTTGTGCCAATGGCTTCAAAGTGCTTGGCGACAGCATGAGCTTCTGGCTTCCTGTAGGTAGCAAAGGTATTACTCAAATTCCATTAGGCTTCTCTACAGCGTTGTTAGGTGCTGGTTACCTTATTGGTATCGCTTCTGGTATCGCTATCCTAGTTGGTGTACTCATCGCTTGGGCTGGCTTCGTACCTTACTTGACTAATATGTTTGCTCCAGATGGTGGTGCTACAGCTAAATTTGCAATGGCTGTTTGGAAATCTAAAGTTCGTTTCATCGGTGCTGGTGCTATCGGTATCGCAGCGATTTGGACTTTGATTACTTTGATCAAACCTATTATCGAAGGTATGAAAATTTCTGTTAAATCCATGAACAGCAGTTCCTCTGAACGTGAATTGCATCGCATGGATACAGATATGAGCACAAAATCTGTTATTATCGTATTCGGTATTATCCTTTTAGGCTTAGTTCTTACATTCTGGGACTTCGTATCTGCAGTACCTATTAGCGCAGGCTTAATGTGGACACTTGTTATCGTAGGTGTTCTCGTAGCATTGCTAATCGGCTTCTTCGTAGCTGCTGCATGTGGTTACATGGCAGGCCTTATCGGTACATCTGCATCTCCAATCTCTGGTATTGGTATCTTGGCGACTATTATTTCTTCCCTAGTGGTGTACTTCATCGCTTCTGAAAATAACTTGTTCGCTACAGAAGCAGGCGTACAATTCGCTACAGCTATGGCCATCTTCATGACATCCGTAGTTATCGCGATTGCATCTATCTCTAACGATAACTTGCAAGACTTGAAAACAGGTCAACTCGTTGGTGCTACACCTTGGCGTCAACAAATTGCATTGTTACTTGGCTCCGTAGCTGGTGCGATTGCAATTGCTCCTGTTCTTAACTTGCTTTACCAAGCATATGGCTTCACAGGTGCGTTACCACGTGCTGAAATGGACCCTAATGCTGCATTATCCGCTCCACAAGCAACTTTGATGACTACAATTGCTCAAGGTATCTTCAGTTCCAGCATGGATTGGGATTATATCTTGATTGGCGTTTGTGTTGGCGTAGTAGCAATCATCGTTAACTTGATTCTTAAGAGCACAACAGCTTCTTTAACATTGCCTCCATTGGCAGTTGGCATGGGTATCTACTTACCTCCAACATTGGAAGTACCACTCATTTTAGGTTCTTTCATTAGCTATTTCGTAGGCCGTTACCTAGTAGCTCGTGCTAAAATGCGTGCTGGCGAACTCGCTGAGTACGATGTTGAACAATCTAACCGCCGTGGCGTTCTCTTCGCTTCTGGTTTGATTGTTGGTGAAAGCTTGATTGGTGTAATCATAGCTGTTATTATTGTATTGTCCGTTACAACTGGTGGTGGTGAATCTCCACTTGAATTAGTAGGCCCTGATTTTGAAAGCACAGCACAATGGTTAGGATTGCTTGCATTCATCTTCTCTGGTTTATACCTTGTTCGTCGTGTTGTAACTCACAAATTCAATAAAGAAGAAGCTTTAGCAATGAAAGCTGAGCAAGAACAACAATAAGAGGTTAAACAATGAAATTAAAACAGTCTGTACTCATCATGATGGCTGCTGCATTGCCAGTAGTATCTTTCGCAGCAAGCGAAATTCCTGTAACTAAAGACACTGCAACAGTGCAAACAGTTCAAGCTGATACGAATAAAGTAAATCGCAACGATTTAACATACCGTATCTCTAGTACTGCTACACCGGAGCAAAACCGTGCGTTACGCTCTGTAGCATCTAAGGTTGATCGCGATGCAGTTGAAGTAGTAGCACCTAATGCGGACCGCTATATGGACCGCAAAGAGGTGGCTGTATCTCCAGTGGAATCCACAACAGATCATCTTGATCTAGTGTTCCCAACAGTTAAATCTGTTAGCCCAATTGTAGAAAAAGCAATCAATAATACTATCAAAAAATACGTTGCTAAAGTACAAAATGACGTAGAAAAAATGAATGCCAAAGAATCTGATAAAACAAATGTAGTTATGTACTACGATGTTAAAACAGACAAAAATGGTATTTTCAGTGTATTGATCCATACGTACACAATGCGTGATCGTGATGCTAATGGCGTCAACTATGTAAAAGGCTTCACATTCAACACTACAACAGGTCGTCAATTATCCTTGTACGATCTTGGTGGTCTTAACAAAAAAGAATTAGTGAATGCTATCGACAATAATCAAGATGTGAAAAATCAATTGGGCGGCGAAGTAAATATCGACAAAATGCCTACTGAATTCTACACAACTGATGATTATTCCGTTGTAATGGTTTTACAACAAGACGTGGATACAATCCACAGTGCAGGTACCGTATATGTACCAGTTGGTAACTTACGTGACCGCCAAAATGATGTAACAAAAAAATAATCGAACTGTGTGAATTCGATTATGTGTGTATAGTAACAGCTGTTTAATTGTGAGAAGAACCGCTCCTTCGGGGGCGGTTCTTCTTTTGTATTATAGCAATTAAAATATAAAGGGAGATTACTATTTAGCTTTGAATGAGGGTAAAACAAAAAGCCGTGTAGTTACACGGCTTTTTATCGTTGAGATTATTTAATTATTTATTTGTTGTGTCGTAGTAGTTTACGCGTGGAGGTAATGGGAATTGAATTGCTGCATCCGGTTTTACTGTCTCAGGTTGTGGTAATTCTACGACTACATTATTTTTGAATTTCTTTTTGAAAGCTTTCACAGTGTCCTTTTGAACGGAGTCAGCTGTAATGATAAGAGCGCTTGTGTCATCGTTAGGACGGATGGAGATGATGTTACCTTTTGGCTCTTTTACTTTGTATAAATCAATAGCGTCAGATTGGTAATCTTCAAGTTGTGCTTGATTTAACTTGCCTTGAGATACAACAAGGGCGCTTTCAAGTTGAGGATCTTGCGCTTCAGAGATTGCATGAGCAACAGCCTCTGCTTTTTTCTTATCTGTTAAAGTCGCATGTAACTTGCCACCATCCCAGAAGAGGGCACCGTCTTGACGGAATTTTGTGAAGTCGTTGCCATAGCCTAATGTTTTGTCGATAATAGTAGCTGTTTTATTTTCTACTTGTTGTTTGAACAATGTGTTGTGGAATGCAAGAGCTTGTTCTGTTTGCGTCATGCGATACGCAATCTCAGCAGCTTCAGCACGTGTTACATATTTTTCAGGGTTAAATAATGTGCCAGGAGCGTAGTTTGTGAAGCCCAGGTATGCAAGTTCACGAACTGCATCTTGAGCCCATGGAGCGACGAATTTTTGGTCTCCATAAGCAATATTATCAAGGGCTGTTGGATCTTCTGTTGTATATCCTAAGTAGTGAATGTAGTTGTCTGCTACTACAGCAAACTCTTGGCGAGACATATATTTTTCTGGTTTGTATGTGTTATCGCCATAGCCGCTGATGATATTTTTACGCGCTACAGATTCGATAGCGAGGGCAGACCAACGATCGGATGTAATATCTTTAAATTTGCTAGATAAGAATGCTGCTGTACCATCATCAGTGATGTTGTTGAAGAGAGCAGCTACTTCTTCACGAGTCATAGGTTGATTAGGTCGGAATGTACCGTCAGAATAACCTTTCATTAGATTTGCTTTTGTTACCGTACTGATAGAATTGGCAGCCCAAAAATCGCTAGGCACATCGGAGAAGATGTGGGCACGGATTTTTTGAATGTCTTGAGGCGTACCAATAGATGTATTCACAACTACAGGTGTAGCAGCTTTAGCGGCATCAAATTTATGAGCCTCTGCTTTAGTTGTTGCTACATTAGTAGCAGCTGTGTTTATAGTAACTGCTTGCGTAGAGGCCACTGTAGGCGCTTCAACCTTTGTAGATGCTACTGCAGTGGCAGGAGCATGAGTTGTAGTATTTGCAGAAGCAAAACCGAAACTTGTTGCGGCTAATAATGTGCCAAGAACAAGGGCACGTAATGGGTAAGGGGTATTCTTGTACATAAAAATCCTTCCTAATTATGGTAAAGGCTAAGGCTCGATAGCCTAGAATATAAACTTTCATCAACAATAAAATCTATATTCATTATATAGCGAATAATAAGGCATGCATAGTGATATAAACAAAGCAGCGTAATACTAAGCGTATACGCTGCCTTGGCTAGTTGAGTGAACGCCGATTAGCGTTTTACTGTCATTTTTACTTTGGAACCGAATAATTTTGAGATTCCTTGTTGAGTTGCTTTAGATGCAGTTGTTACAACAGCGTAAAGTTGGTTGTTTTCTACATCTGGGAATGTAGCTAGAATTGTACCAGCTTTTTCGTTTTTGTTGTAATAGTTGCGGAAGTTCGCATCGATTGCATCGTATTCAGTTTGGCTGTATTGGGATGGTTCAACTACAACGTAGTTATTTACAGTGGAATCACCACGTGCTGCAAGGTTTGCTTTAACTGTGGAAATATCGCTATCTGTTTTCAAAGCTACGTGCAATTGATTGTCACGCCAGTACATTACACCGTAATCTTGGAAAGCATCTTCTGTTTTGTATGTTTTATTCAATTCAGCGAATACTTTATCTTCCAAAGCAGCTTGTTGTTTTTGATCAAGTGCTTTTAACGTGCTGCGACGAACAGGACGAACTGTGCGAGTAGGTTCAGTTTTTTGAGCTACTGCGGCATTTTTATTGCCCTTTACGTCTTTTTCAACTTTTTTTGCATCAGCTTTTACGGCTTTGTCAGCTTTAGCTACATCTTTTTTAGCATCTTTGCTTACTTTGGACGCATCTTTTTCTGCTGCTGTATCAGCTTTTTTTACATCTTCTTTTACAGCTGTTTCAGCTTTTGCTTCAGTTGTAGTATGTTTTGGTGTTGCAAGGCCAGCACCATTAAGCATGCGGTTCAAGATTGTTGCCGCTTGTGCTCTTGTTACAGGTTGTTTAGGGTTGAAGTTTTCAGTCGCTCCAGATGCTACAATGCCACGTTGTGCCATGTATTGGATATCTGCTAAGTAAGCAGAGGAGATGCTAGCTTCATCTTTAAATGTTACTTTTTCTGTTTTTATAGGTGTAGAAAGATTCAATTTTTTTGCTAGGCTAGCAGCAGAAGCAACGAATTGTTCGCGGTCCATAGTTTTGCTAGGTGTGAAAGCTGTTTTAGATGTGCCTTCCATTACGCCTGCAGCACTTACTAATTTGATAGCAGAGCTAGACCAACGATCTGCTTCTACATCAGAGTAGGAAGTAGAAGCTTCTTTAGTTACAATATCAGCTAATTCTTGCTCATTTAAGTTGTGTTGTAATACTTTACCGTAAATAGCAGCAGCTTGTTCACGAGTGATTTGTGCACTAGGTTTGAATGTATTATCAGCATAACCAGAAAGGTAACCAGCTTGTGTCATTGCTTGGATAGCATCGCGAGCCCAGTTATCTTTTGTGTCAGGGTAAACGCCAGCAGGTAAGTTTTCTTTAGCTTTTACAGCTTTTTTACCTTCTACCTTAGCAGCATCTTCTTTTACATCATTTTTAACAGATGTATCAACGCGTTTAGCGTCGTTTTTTATGGAAGTATCTACGCGTTTAGCGTCATTTTTTGCAGATGCATCAACATGTTTTGCATCGCTTTTAACGGATGCATCAGCATGTTTAGCATCATGTTTTACAACTGTAGTTGCGTGTTTAGCATCATTTTTAGCGGATGTATCAACACGTTTAGCATCATTTTTTACGGAAGTATTAACACGTTTAGCATCGTTTTTTACGGAAGTATCAACGCGTTTAGCGTCATTTTTTACAGATGTATCTACACGTTTTACATCAGATTTAGCTGCAGTATCAGTTTTTGTAGCAACATTAGATACTTCGGCTTTTGCGTGCGCCGCAGTTGTTTCGGCGTGAGCCATGCCGAATGTAGAACCGAGGGCTAATGTAATTGCCAAGGATAAAGATAATTTATTTAGTTTCATTGAAAAGGCTCCTTTCAAACTATACTTATATAAAATAAATTATAACACTTTTTAAATTTATACACTACTATAAGAAAATGTAATATATAAGGATAAAAATTACATGAATTTGAAATTTAAAGGCTACTTATATAAATATTCAATGAATTATAGGTAAATAACGATATGAGAGCCATTGGAAAAT
>NZ_QSDY01000068.1 GCF_003463825.1 Veillonella sp. AM51-8BH | reverse complement strand
AAAAATGTTAAAAGATTATAGATTTTTTTCGAATAGGACTATAAAAATTAGATGAAGTATTATATAATATTATCTACAGTATGTATTACAGTAGAACAAGTTTGTTGTTAATGTACAAAAATATCACAGTATTATATAAGTAAGTATTAATGAAAAGGGAGATTCTAAGACGTTGAAAAAAGTATTAACCTTAACATTAGCCGTGGCCATCGTCGCCGGTGGCTATATGTCTGAGGCTAATGGGGCGGGAGAACAGCCTTCTAAGCAGGCACCGTCTATATCTGAGATAAATATATATACGCCTAAAGAACTCAATGCACGTCAAAAAGACTTAGTTGATATCGGTCGCTATACAGCGTCCGGTGATCAAGGTGCGTTGAAAAGTACAATCGCTTCTGCTATTGAGCGAGGTACGTTGACACCGCAAGAGGTGAGTATTGCGATACGTCAACTTTACTCTGCTGCTGGATTGAAGCAAATGAATGCAGCTTTAGCTACATTCGATCAATTGCGTGAAGAGCGCCCTGAGTTTGGTGCTGATTACGAAAAAATGGTTCCTAAGCAAACAGGTCTTAGTGCTTTATTGGGGAATGGCACTAATGGGGCTGCTTTAACAAAGCAGAAGCCTGAGGACGCTAAGGAAGGGGTTCAATATAATACATTCCGTATGAAAAAACCAAAACCACAAAATCGCAATCGTTCTCGCCTAGGTAAATTAGACCGTGAATTGGTCGCTGCCGCAGCTTTAGGTACGCGCGTAGGTAAAAATAATCTATTCGCTGCATCTGAAAAGAGTTTATCTGAGCTTGGCCTCAGCAAATATCAAATTGAAAATCTTGAAACTTTGATTTTCTAATAATATAAAGACCTACTTCTTTGGAAGTAGGTCTTTTTTATATGGTTGATAAGGGAAATGTAATTGACGTTTAACTCCCCCTTTTCTATAATTAATAAGATAGGTATATGACCTGTAATAATAGATATAATTAATAGTTAATATAGATGTAAGGAGAAAGTATGCGCCTTCGTAGAAAACCGTGGATTGATGAAGCTATCCACGAATATGACTCTCATATCATTTTGTCTGGTCAAGAACAGTATAAGGGCAAATGGCGTGAATTATTTGCCCATCCTGAACGTCCATTATATATGGAGCTTGGAACAGGTAAGGGACGTTTTATTGCAGGCATGTCTGAAGCGTATCCAGATGCTAACTTTGTAGGTTTTGAAGTGCAAATTGGCGTAATTTATTATGCGGCTCAAAAGATTTATGAAGCAGAGCGTGATAATGCTAAGGTATCTCTCTTTGATATCGCTGGCATTGAAGAGGTTGTAGCGCCTGGTGAAGTAGATCGTTTCTATATCAACTTCTGTGATCCATGGCCTAAGGCAAAACATGCTAAGCGTCGCCTCACATATCATACATTCCTTGATCGTTATGCTCGTCTTTTAAAAGACGGTGGTGAGGTTCACTTTAAAACTGATAATGAAGGTTTATTTATGTTCTCTCTTGAAGAATTCAAAGAATGTGGATGGGAACTTAAAAATGTAACCTATGATTTACATAGTACAGACCTTCCAAATGTAAAAACTGAGTATGAAGAAAAGTTTAGTGCTAAAGGGCAACCTATTTTCCGCTTAGAAGCAATTAAGCCAAAAGTACAAAAGGAGGCTTAACATGGAAACACCGAATAAGGGGGATAGTCGGTGGGGCTCACTCTTTAAAAATGATTTACAAGGTATGCTCTTACCTATATTGCTTATCACGATTATAGGTAGTGTGAATATCTTCAGTGCCACTTATATTAGCTCTATTTACGAAAACACAGGGCTTCTAGGGTACTTTTCAAAACATATAGGCTTCCTATTTCTTTCAATGGCAATAGGTGTTATTTTATATCGGTATGATTATAGGCAACTACAAAAGCCACATATGTTGCAACGCATAATGATTGCAACCCTAATAGGTATGGTGTTAGTCCTTGTGGCGGGCTCTGTCATTAATGGTGCGCGTCGGTGGATCGTTATCGGTCCCGTATCGATACAGCCGTCGGAATTTGCCAAGTTAGCTGCTATAATATGGACATCCGCTAAATTGAGTACCATGAGAAAATGGGGTAAATCAAGATATAATAATCCACTCACAAACTTACAAGGTTATGTGAGTGAGCGGGTAGGTTATATGTTGCCAATGTTAGTTTGGCCGATAATCTTTGCAGTTCTAACCATCTTGCAACCAGATATGGGGACTACTGTACTAATCTTTGGGTTCTCCTTCATACTAATTTACTTAGCAGGCTTTGATGGGCGATTCTTGGTGGTGCCTTTGCCGTAGCTGGTGTGATCGGCTTCATTGCAGCTCGTATGTCGCCATATCGTTGGGAACGGATTCAGTCATGGTTCGATCCTTGGCCGCATGCTCAAGATATGGCTATCAAACTGTACAAGGTCTTTTGGCCGTAGGTTCTGGTGGTATTCTTGGGGAAGGCTTTATGCAAGGTACATCTAAGTACTTTTACTTGCCAGAGGCTCATACAGATTTTGCATTTGCCGTGTGGGCTCAAGAAATGGGCTTTGTCGGTGCTGTATTTGTCGTTCTCTTGGTAGCGGCCTTTACATACTTTGGTTTCCGCATTGCTAATAAATCTCGTGATGAATTTGGCAGATGGTTAGCTATGGGCATAACCTTGCTCATCAGTGGACAAGCATTATTTAATATTGCCATGGTTTGCGGGATTATGCCGGTAACAGGTGTGCCTTTGCCATTTATTAGTTATGGCGGTTCTTCATTGTTAATGAACTTTATGGCCATAGGCTTGTTAGCCAGTGTTGGTCGCCGTAATGTAGAAGGTGTAAAACAAGTTGGTACGGCTGAGGATTTACCATCCTTGCGTGAAGAGACACAAAGTCGCTTCAAACCTAAGGCGACTCAAGAAACAGACAAGACTGAAATGCCTGGTCCGTTTAGACCTAGAGAGCCTAGAAGACCAACGCGTAGACGTCCGAGACCTAAAAATTGATGTGTAATTCTTATGTTTCATAAGAGTAACATATATGTGTAAAATCCAATGCTATATCATACCGGGTATAGCGTTGGAACCTAGTGTTGTTATTGTGGTGAGAGGAAAAAATGAAGGATTATATTGATATTCAAGAGCGCCCGTCTTGGGGGCGTATGTTGCCACTTAGTTTCCAACATTTATTTGCTATGTTTGGCTCTACTGTATTAGTACCATATTTGTTAAAGGTAGATCCTGCAACAGCTTTATTTATGAATGGTATCGGTACATTGCTATACCTATTCGTATGTAAAGGTAAAATCCCTGCATACCTCGGTTCTAGCTTTGCTTTCATTGCTCCTGTAGCTGGTGTATTATCTGCCGGCCTCGGTTATGAGGCAGCTAAAGGTGCCTTCGTTGTATTTGGTTTATCCTTTGTGATTTTATCTGTTCTAGTTCGCTATATTGGTACGCGTTGGATTGATAAGTTATTCCCACCGGCTGCCATGGGTGCTATCGTTGCTATTATTGGTTTGGAATTGGCACCAGTAGCGATGAGCATGTCTGGCCTTATTGGTAATCAAGATTTGGGCATGAGCCACAGCCAAGCTGTATTTATTTCTATGTTTTCCTTAGTTGTTACCTTGCTTGGTACTGTTGTGTTCCGTGGTTTCTTAGCAGTTATCCCTGTTTTGATTGGCGTTGTTTCCGGCTATATATTATCCGCCTTTATGGGTGTTGTTGATTTCTCTAGCGTAGAGGCTGCACCTTGGTTCTCCTTACCGCAGTTCTATGGCATGCCTGTATTTGATATCAATGCAATCATCATGATTATGCCAGCACTCTTTGTAGTATTTGCAGAACATGTAGGTCACTTGGTTGTAACTAGTAACATCGTATCCAAAGACTTGATGAAAGAACCAGGCTTACAACGTTCTTTGCTCGGTGATGGTCTTGCGAATATTTTATCTGGTTTCTTTGGTGCTACACCAAATACGACATATGGTGAAAACATCGGTGTACTCGCTATCACCCGTTGCTTCAGTGTATGGGTTATCGGCGGTGCTGCTGTTCTTGCTATGATTATCTCCTTTGTAGGTAAAGTAGCTGCTCTTATCCATGCTATCCCAGTACCGGTTATGGGTGGTGTATCCATTCTCTTGTTCGGTATCATTGCAGCATCCGGTTTGCGCATGCTTGTAGAACGCAAGGTAGATTATACAAATCCTGTGAACATGATCTTAACATCTGTTATCCTTGTTGTAGGCCTTAGCGGTGCTGAACTTGCTGTAGGTCCTGTTGTGTTGAAAGGCATGGGCCTTGCGACTGTAGTAGGCATGGCAATGAGTATCATCCTATTGATTCTTCAAAAAACAGGCGTTGGTAATGACCAATTGAAAAAAACAGAAGTATAATTATAGTCAAACCTATTGATGAAATAGCATCTTACGATGATGACTGACAATAGTAAAGCTTTAAACTAATATACTTTATAAATAACGACTACTGAATCAGGTATGATCCTGTGAAAGTAGTCGTTTTTATTATCTTATACATATCATCGTTTAATACTTGTGAACCGAATAGGTTTAGGATGTAAGACTATTTGATATGAAATAGATTTATATGATAAGGGTTATCTTTATAATTTATTATTTATATTGTATAATGAATATATAAGTTGTATAAAATTAATTAAAGAGAGGAGGGCCTATGGAGTTTTTAGTATGGATGGCTATAGGGATTGCCCTAATGGCTGTAGAACTTGTTGTTCCAGGTGGTATTTTGGGACTCATCGGTTATTGTACATTCCTTTGGGGTGTGTATGTAGCCCTTGGAGAAGGTACGGTGGCGCTATATGCCGTACTAGGATTAACAGCCTTGTTGATTGTCCTTATCATCGTGTTCTTTAATCACTTTGAAAAGACTTGGATAGGCAAATTGTTTACCTTAGGGCAACGATCTACGACAAAAGCTGGTTATGTATCTAATGATGTATTAGATGACTTAGTCGGTAAAGAAGGCGTAGCTCATACTACACTACGCCCTGCAGGTATTGCTAAAATTGATGGTAATTTGGTGGATGTTGTGACCGAAGGGGACTTCATCGATGCCGGTTCACCTATTGTGGTGCTTCGTGTTGTGGGCGGCCGCAATATAGTTAGAAAGCGCGATTAAGCTTTCACCACATCGTCGTATATAATGGAGGTTATTATGGATGTAGGTATTTTAATCTTGATTCCCATTCTACTGATTGGGATTATGGTGTTCTTGTATGTTGTGCCATTAGGCCTTTGGGTATCTGCTCTTGCAGCAGGCGTTAATGTTGGTATCTTTACACTCGTAGGTATGCGCTTACGTCGTGTAAATCCATCTCAAATTGTAATGCCTTTGATTAAAGCAAATAAAGCAGGTCTTGATGTTAATGTAAATCAGCTTGAAGCACATTACCTTGCAGGTGGTGACGTTGACCGCGTTGTAGATGCTTTGATCGCCGCTGAACGCGCATCTATTCCTTTGACATTCGAACGTTCTGCAGCTATCGATCTTGCAGGTCGTGATGTATTGGAAGCAGTTCAAATGTCCGTTAATCCTAAGGTGATTGAAACACCAATTATCTCTGCAGTAGCAAAAAATGGTATCGAACTCAAGGTTCGTGCTCGTGTAACTGTACGTGCTAATATTGACCGCCTCGTTGGTGGTGCTGGTGAAGCTACGATTATCGCCCGCGTTGGTGAAGGCATCGTAACAACTGTAGGTTCCTCTGAAGAGCATACAGACGTATTAGAAAATCCAGATCACATCTCTCGTACTGTATTGGGTAAAGGCCTTGATGCGGGTACTGCATTTGAAATCTTGTCCATTGATATTGCGGACGTAGACGTAGGACGTAACATCGGTGCTCAATTGCAAACTGACCAAGCGGAAGCGGATAAGAAAATCGCGCAAGCTCGCGCCGAAGAACGTCGTGCTATGGCTGTTGCGACAGAACAAGAAATGCGTGCTAAAACACAAGACATGCAAGCTAAGGTTGTGGAAGCACAAGCTGAAGTACCTAAAGCATTGGCAGAAGCTTTCAGAAATGGTAATCTTGGCGTTATGGATTACTACAATATGAATAATATTATTGCAGACACTAAAATGCGTGAAAATTTAGCAGATAGTGAATAGGAGTAGCTATGGACTCTATTTTGTCTTCTGTGCTATCCATCTTTTCGCATAACCCTATATTTGTGCTAGGTATCATCGCGTATATTGCTTTTTCCATTATAAAAAGCAAGAATACAGAAGAGTCTGATGAGTATGACAATAATGAAAGCTCAGGCCAGACTTGGGAGGATATGGAACGTGAATATGGTATCTCTATAGAGAAAAAGCCTGTAGAACCTTCGCCTGAGGACTTGTTGTATGATGATGATTTCTATCGAGAAATATTTAAAAATAGACCGATTGAAAATCAGCACCCTGAGGCTCCCTTAAGACCGAAGGGGGGAAGACTATTTCAATATGATGATTCGGAGACATCTGAAAAACATGTTGAAGAGCATCCAAGTAATGATAAAGCTCAAACAGTTTTAGCTTCTGAGCATCATTACGATGAAGCGTCTACAACGCAACAAGGTACTCATGTTTCATCCAAGAAAACTTCAAGTAAATCAACTGGCTTTAGTACGAGTACAACTCGTTTAAGTAGAGAGTCTGTTACAGGGCCAACCTTAAGTGAACGATTGGCCGAATTCAAGCGAGATAAGGCTTCTAAAGAAGGAAAGGTACTCCTTGATACGAATGTGGTAACGACTTCGCCAATCACTTCTACCAGTGTTCATACATCAAGTCATAAACGTATATCAAATCATGCTCTAAAAGAAGGCATGAAATGGTCTATCATCTTGAGTAAGCCTAAGGCTCTTGAACGCAGATATCGCTAAGTTGGGTTAGCCAATACCTTTATTATCCATTAGAAAATATGGCTATCAAATATTGGTCATAACGTTTACTGGATTATTGGTGATCCATGACCATCATTATTTGCGGATAGATGTTGTATAGCAATTATAACGGCACATATCCTATGTGGTGCATATAATTACATATGGAAAGAGGTTCCTATTGGTCACCTATGTGACTATTAGGAACCTCTTTTTTATTGTCTTTTTTTGATGGAACTTTCACAATAATAGGGAAAGGAGTTCGTCTACAAGGAAAGGTGATAGTATGTATCGTAATGTGCGCGTTATACCTAAACAGTTACTGGAACAATTATATGTAGAGAAGCAGTGGAGTGTTCGCGAGGTGGCAGAGTATTTTCAGTGTAGTGTGGATACTATTATGCGGCGTATGAAGGCATATGATATTGAGCGAAGGCCTTTGAAGAAGGATATAAATATGGTTCATGTACAAGCTCTATATGAGTCAGGTAAGTGGTCATTACATTCTTTAGCAAAGCGTTATGATGTATCGATTACGACGATGGCAAGTCGGATGAAAGAATATGGACTAGCTTGTCAGCGTTCGACCAAGAATGTAGCAATCGATCCGGTACGTATTTGTAGGGCCTATAAAAGTGGAAATACGTCAGACTCTATTGCACGTATGTATGGCATATCCCGATGGAAAGTACATCATGTATTGCGTCATATGGGAATGTGTACAACGCTTAAATCAAAACCATCTCGAAAGGTGGACGAGATGGCTTACTTGTATATTCATCATCATATGAGTACGGATGATATAGGTTTAGCTTACGGTATACGAGGGTCCACGGTGGCTATGTATTTACGGGAGCAAGGTATAGAAATTCGTTCAAATATATTAGAATTAGACGAAAATAGAATAAAAAACTTACGTGCTCAAGGGTATGGTGTTGCCAAAATTGCACAGATGATGGGCTGCTCTGCTTCTGCCGTAAGAAAACGACTAGCCATGAAAAAATATATCTCTCCTTGATGTAGTGCGGTAGATACTATATACTTAAATTTATACAATGATGGGAGGAATATTATGCTTGAAATTATATCTGCTTTAATACCGTTTTTCTTACTTGGCATAGCGGCCGCTGGTTTATCCCGTGTATCTGGGGTGGCACTGTCGATGATCATAGTACCAACACTATTGATTTGGGGAGCTAACGCGATTGATGTTATCGCCTTTATGCTGCTATTTGTGGTGTACAACAACTTTACAATGGAGACACAAGACGTTCGATTAGATTATAAAGACCTTGTATTATTCCCTAAATGGCGCTTATGTATTCCATTTATTTTGAGTTTAGTTGCTGCGTTCTTTGTACCAGCTGCAGGGATTGCCATCTTTATGGCCTGCTTTGTCCTAGAATTGTTAGCTACTGTATACAAACGCATTCCTGAAAATAAGCGACCTCGCTTGCATCGCGTTATTGTTACATCCGTTTTAAGTGCTGTTGTAACTGCTGTAGGTGCTTATGCGGGCCCTAAAATTCCTAGTGAATACTATTTCATCTGTGCTGGTTTAGCCATCTTAATTATTACAGGCTTTGCGTGGTACGTAGGCAATCATCGAGATGCCTTTAGAGGTGCATGGGAAACAATTTGGGCTGACTTCAACTTGTTCTTGGGTATGTTTGGTGTAGAAGCCTCTTATTATCCAGCAGCGCTTACACGTTCCATTCCAAATCCGATGGACCGCATGTTACCAATGATTACAGTAGTAGGTGGATACGCTGGTCTTATGGTGGTATTTGGGTTTTACAATATCTTCTCCATACCATCTTTAATTACCGCTATTGGTGCTGCTATTGGCATTCGTCTCTTTGGTATGTATGAGTTTCCACGTCATGGCAGCTTCTCCTACTTAGCGATTGGCTTTGCTGTAGCTGCTGTTGTATGCTTGTATCTCGTATCTCCTACACCAGTAGGCTTTGATCATATTAATACATTAGTATCTCAACCAATTGGTCAATAAAGACTGCATATGATTAGTAGGTGACTACTGATGTAATGCTTAGTTTGTTAGTTAATGGATTTGGATATGTGATATAGTTCATATATTATGCTGAAAGTTGAGTTCATACTAGATTGTGAAAGGGGTTGATGCTCTGTGGCAGAAACAATTGAAACTAGACCATTTCCACCGTTCTTACCAAAGAATACGACGGTGATGATGATGGGGACATTCCCACCAACTTCCGAAAAGCGATCTATGGAATTTCATTATCCTAACTTTCAAAATGATATGTGGCGCGTGTATGGCTTAGTATTCTTTGACGACAAGGAACACTTTAGAAAAGGGGAGGAAAAAGCCTTTGATGCGGATAAGATTAAAGCGTTCTTATCTGAAGCGGGGATTGCTTCTTGTCCTACTGTATTAAAAGCTATACGCGAAAAGGGGAATGCATCAGATGCATTCCTTAAGGTTGTTGAACCTGTACCATTGGCAGAGGTTTTGGACCAAATTCCAGATTGTAAACATATCGGTACCACAGGTGGTAAGGCCACAGAAATTTTGTTGAGTCTTTTACCAGAAAAGGTTAAATTACCTAAAACAGGGGAGACAATTCCTTTTGTGTTTAATGGTCGCGAATTGACGTTAACGCGATTGCCATCTACATCTCGTGCGTATCCGTTGAGCCTTGCTAAAAAAGCTGAAGCTTATAAAAACTTCTTTAAGTCCTGTGGATTACAAACGAAATAATATAGGTAGATATGTAAAGCATATAGATGTATCAGCTATATAGAAAAGTCATTAACTAAATAGTTATAAATAACACCTTTGATGTTATATTGTATCTTTGGGGATACAATATAAATTATCAAAGGTGTTTTTATTATCAAAAATTAATGTGAATTA
>NZ_QSDY01000067.1 GCF_003463825.1 Veillonella sp. AM51-8BH | reverse complement strand
TTATATCTATTATATCTAGTTACATTACAAGTAAATATAAATAAAAAAGAGATTACCTTTATGTATATATGACTATACATAGGAGTAATCTCTTTTATTATTATCTAAGTTTTATATTTAATATTACTTTATTTATGCTTTGCCTCTAGGTCTAGCATATATTTCTTTCGTTCAATGCCCCCTGCATAGCCTGTTAATTTACCATTACTTCCTATAACACGGTGACATGGAATGATAATAGAAATAGGATTATGACCTACTGCACCGCCTACAGCTTGAGCCGAGAATTTCTCTTTCCCCTGTTGCTGTGCAATCTGTTTACCTATATCTCCATATGTTGTCGTGTTGCCATACGGTATGGTTTGTAATATAGACCATACAGACTTACGGAACTCTGTCCCTTCTAACTGGATAGGAGGTGTAATAAAAGGCTTCTTACCATTAAAGTATTGGTCTAGCCACATAATTGTTACTTCAAATGGACCTGTTAGTTGCTCTATGTACTCCGCATCATCATAACTTGGTGCATGAGCCTCATCAATAAAAAATAAATCTGTTAAGTATGATAATGTACCAAGCATAACCATAGTTCCTAAAGGGCTTTCATAGGTGTATTTATAATTCATAGTACATTAACTCCTTCTTAAGATAACAAATCATTCATAACCTTTTGTATGTCATTATTAAATGATACAGTATTTTTATGAATTTCAAAAGGAGTATATTATTTATCCCAATAATTTGTTGTAGATGTCATAATCTATATCTTTAAATACATTAAATACCACTTGTATTTTACTATTAATTTCTTTTAAATAAGTACGCACCGTATCGATAGCAATTTGGGCCGCCAATTCATTAGGAAATCTAAACTCACCTGTAGAAATACAGCAAAATGCAATGGACTTCAAACTATAAGCATTAGCTAACTCCAAGCAAGATCTATAGCACGATGACAATTGTTCTTTTTCTAACTCTGTAACAGTATCATAAATAATAGGTCCCACTGTATGGATAACATGACTGGCTGGTAAATTATAGGCATAAGTCTTACGAGCCACGCCTGTTTTCTCAGGCATATCCATATATTCTATCATCCGTGCACACTCCATACGCAGCTCAATACCAGCAAAAGTATGAATGGCATTATCGATACACTTATGATTAGGCGCAAAACAACCAAGTAATTGATTATTGGCAGCATTAACAATAGCATCTACAGATAATCGAGTAATGTCTCCTTGCCACAAATAAATCTGAGGCTCCCTCTCCTCCATATCCTTAATCCTTACAATACCTTTTTCTAGAGTCAATGTATTTAAATATTCATCTTGTACTTTCATCCATTCAATAGGCATTGCACCAGCAGCACGAATATTACATAAAGCCCTAAAAAGTGTAAACTGTTCTGCTTCATCATTAGGAATTTCAATATGTTCGTCTTTATATTTCTCTGTATATTCTTCTACTAATCCTTTTACAAGATAAGATAAACGTTCTTGCTGTGTCATATGTAACTCCTTATAGTCTATCAAGACTTTTACTTATTATATAACCAAAAAACTGCTAGCACATACATATGCATATGCTAGCAGTAACTTTACTGTAATTATATTTGTAGTCGTAATTATATTATATCCAATACTAAGGTCTTACAAAAGCTTGACCACCATGGTTAACGAGGATATCCCCATCTAGTACTTTTGTAGTAACGTTTTGTAGACTACCTTGGATTTGGCTCATCATAAAGCGATAACCAGGACTATTCAAATGTTTTGTTAAGGCTTCTTGGTCACTATAAATTTGGATCACATACCAATGATTCTTTGCGTTTCTTTCACGAAGCACATAACCTGCCTTATAACCCGCATCGTCTCGAACAGCACGTTCTATATCTAGTTGATATTGACGTTGTACTGTATCGATATCATTGCTATCAACATTAAACTCTGTCAATGTCACCACAGCTTTACCGTCATTTACAATAGATAAAGCATCTTTTTTCTCAAACAATAGCACAGACTGTACATCATACATTTTGCGATTTGTTAATTTAGAACCTACTTCATTAACAAAAGCTTGATACTGATCAGATTTACGATGCGTTTCAATAGCCGCTAAATCTTTATAGATTTCTACCACATAAGACTCAGATGGATTCCCTTTCACATGAGCTACGTTCATAGATAATGTGTTAGGCTCTTTCTCCATAGAAGCAGTTAAGTTAGCTACGCCCGTACTATTATATGCACCTTGTAATTCCGCAGGTACTTGGAAGCGATACATACCTACATTAGGTGCTGTATCTAAACCTTCATCACGTTCCATAACAAGAGCCGCAAAGGATGTGCTTACGCCTAATACTGCAATAGCAGATGTGACAAGAATACGTTTTAATAATTTTCTATTCATACATGCTCCGATTCGACTAAATTACAATGTAATATATTCTACTATTGTACCATGTTCTTCAATTAATTTAACTAAGTCTTTTCCTTGTAGCCATACAGTAGCGTCATTTTGATTTGGATGGATACCGATTAGATTATCTTTATAATCCGCATCAATATAGTAATGTACCTTACGCTCTTCATCGTGGAGCAAGCAGAATGGAGATACGTGACCTGGTTTAATCTTTAATATATCCCATAGCTCTTCTTCAGAACCAAAAGAAATCTTTTTCAGATTATGGTCCTTCCGAAACTGTTTTAGATCTACACGCTTAGAACCGCGTACAGTAATCAGATAGTAGTGTTCCCGCTTGTGGTCTCGAATGAATAAATTTTTCGCATCCCACTCAGGATATGGCAGCTCTACATCAGGCTTGTCATCCATACTAAATAGCGGTGCGTGGTCCGTAACTTCAAAATCGATATGATGGTCACGTAAACAATCATATACGCCTTGTTTATCTAACATGTAATACCTCTAATATATAGTTTACGCTTGGTGAAAGTAATATTTATAGTCATATTACTATTATATGACCTAATTAACCCACCAAGTCTATTCTCGAACTTTATAGGTACCATCAAATACAAATAATTCAGGATGTTCATGTACGAATGTGTCTTCATAGATTCCATCATATTCATATACTACATCATCTTTTTTATCGAGGAAATCGAACAACTCCTCTTCATTTTCCCAGTCTTTCAAAATGGTCCATCGTTCTTCCCTATCAAATGGAATGGACCCACCAAAATAATCAATTACAGATTGTAAATTATCTGCTAATGGAGCCATCTTGAAGAGGCGTAAGCCAGCAAGAGCATCCTCCCATACAATGCCTGTAGAGTTATAGAAGAACTGATGATGTCCACCATTATTAACCTCTGCGAAGTACCAGGATATAGCATTGAGATAGCGTTGCTCTACAGTAAAAGGTTTTGCAGATTCTAAATAATCATCATATGAGCCATATATATTGATAGTCCAGTACATGGGCTCATTAATGGTCCACATATCGTCTGTAGCTTGTATCTCTTCAACAGTGATAGTACGATGACGAGGTACACCTTCTCTTTTCTTCTTTTTAGCTGCTACATACTTATTATAGGCAGCACATAAATCAGGATAATCAGCTTCACATTTTTCAAAGTCCATTTGCATATAGCACATATCCATGACTTCAAAACAATACGATTTTATATCATCTAGTTCCGATTCCGTAGCTAACCGTACACCCCGATCTACTAACCTTAGCATCTGCTGCATAGTATCCGATGTGTATGCTTCATTATTATCTAAAACAATAGCTCCATACGCATAGGCACAGCGATAATACCACACCGCATCACGATGCGCTTCATCAATAGACTCGAATACCTTAATTGCCTCTTTTTCATTACCATTATTGTTATAAGCTCTACCAAGCTCACCCAATAAAGGTATAGATAAATTTTCTATGCCCACACTAGTTAACACATCAATAATAGTTTTTACGTTTCCAGTATCATTAAGATCTTTAATAGTTTGTAATTGCTCAGCATCAGCTAAAGATAAAAACTGTTCAACACTTAAAGACATACAATACACTTCCCCTCATAGCATCAATATGTATATGAAATCATCTTAAGATAATTATAACAAACAACACAAAACTATGGGTTACAGATCTTAAAATAATAGTTTATAACAAAACAGCTATTTAACTAGCTACCAAGCCATACAACAAATACAGGAGTACCTTCATCATCATCGTCGACATCTTCGGCATCGTCTGCTTCAAACTCGTGATCATCATAGGCTAGATTTTCAAAGAATACATGATCCCCGAGCTCTTTATTGGCCATTAAGTTATGTAGCTTGAAAAGAAGCTCTTCAGTAGTAAAGTACTGGCCATTATCTGCTTTTAGGCGAGCATAGATTTCAACTTGCCACATACCGTCTTCTTTATCGTATTCTTCTAATTCATCATCTTCATATAAGTATTCATTAGGGTGAAGCTGACTTTTGCTTTCAATCCATGCTTCGTAGCTTACAAGAATTTCAGGCTCTACTAATGGCGGTAAATTATCACGATTAACGTTATGCTCTTCTAAGCATTCATAAAACGCCTTAAGAAACTCTTCTCTAGTATAAGTCGTTTTATTGAAAACCCAAGGAATTCCCTTAAACTCATGATAGTAACCTTCATATATTTTATTACCATCTTTATCAGTACCGAGATATTCAATCTGCTCAGTATTCTCATCCTTGTTAAACAGTTTTTTTTATGGCATCAAAAATCATAGGATAATCCTCCTTGTAATCCTTTAAAATAAATTGAAGTTAATAGATACTATACTACTTCACAACATCAAACTAATCTATATATCTAAAGTAAACTCTTTTACCATTTTTATGGCAATATATCAGCCATCAATAGCAAAGTAATTTAAATCTTCAAACTCATCGTCCCAAAATTCAAAGCAAAATATATGCGTATAATCAAAGGTTTGTTCACAATAGGTTACAGTACCTAGCTCTGGATCAATTTGAGGGATACCGATCCGTTCTTTCACATCATCTATAGTAATAGATTCATCATACATTTCTTGTATGTCTTCAAGCATGAAAGCTGCAATCTTATCAATATTTTTATGGTAATTTTTGGCAAGAACTTTTACAGTATCTAAATAATCACCTGATGGTTTCTCATCCCAACAGAATTCTAAGCCTTCATAAAGAAGTCTATAATCACAATATCTCTCATTATATACGAGTTCATTTTCACTCATAGGCATCCTCTCTCTCATCACAATGCTTTGATTTCAAAATCACTAAAATACTTTCTCAATATTTTACACGAAGACTATATAAAATAACGTAGCCCAAAGCACACAAGTATATACTTTCTAAGCATATAGTAAAAGCCCCTCGCGTAAGCGAAGGGCTAAACTATTATATCTTTATTAGTTAGCTACCACAGCATGTATAGAATACAGGTATACCATCTTCGTTATCTATAAGCCCATAACCTTCACATTCATGGCCTTCGTATTCAATACCTTCAAAGAATACGTGATCACCCAGTTCTTTATTAGCCATTAGATTATGCAATTTAAAGAGCAACTCTTCTCTTGTAAAATATGTACCATTATCCGCTACGAGATGAGCCATGATTTCTACTTGCCACATACCATCTTCTTTATCCTCTTCAAATAGTTCTTCATCGGTTACACGTTCATTATCAAAAAGTTGGTCTGTACTTTCAATCCAAGCTTCATAGGTTACTAGAATTTCCGGTTCTTCTAATCTATCGTCGTCTGCTTCATCATCTACATATTTCTCTACTTCTTTATTGTATTCTTTAGAAAACTCTTCTCTGCTATATGTTTGCTTATTAAATACCCAATGTACTACATCATATGTAGGATACTTATCTTCTTCGCATTCATTAATATCTCCAGTAACTTTACCTTCCGTAGTAACTTTATCTTCTATAGTATCTTTGCTATTTTTCTTATCAAAGACATTCTTAATAGTTTCATATACCAAAGGATAATCCACCTTGTACTCTTTTGGCTTAATTTTAAATAGGTGATATTTTACCACTTCACAGCACCAAACAAGCTGTTTATCTAAGTGGTCTTCTTTTGTCATTTTCATGGCCGTCTCTATTAACTGTAAAGCTTTCTGTACATGTTCAGATTCGTAGCTTTCACCACATGCTAAAGACGCATGAGCATAGCCACAACGATAATACCAAGACCAATCACGATGTGTTTCATCAATACGATTAAATAAATCGATAGCCTCTTCTGGTCGACCATTATTGTTATACATACGTCCTAAGGCGCTTAACAATGTAGGCGACAAATTATCGATACCTATGTTAGTTAACAACTCCATAGCACGATCAGCATCTAGGTCCTCTTGTTCATTAAGGAGCTTAACCTTTTCCGTATCACTTAAAGATTGAAACTCTTCATCCGTAATCTCTTCAATACTGATATATAAGTTCTTAATAAAGTCACCAAAATTATCTGCTAACAGAGTGATTGAGTAGTCACCTTCTTGGTCAACACGTACTACCTTAGGCTCTCCAGTAGGACCACACTCACGATAATCGAGGAAAATCATATCATGACCACCAGAAATCGTATCGGCTACAACAACACCAATAGGAGGATATTCCCATTTAGAGATCCAAAACTCATTGCCAAATTCACCAAGTAGAGAGTATTTTTTACCTCTATCAATACCATATATACCTGTTACATATACACAATCGCCATCATCGTTAATAAAACAATTTTTCTTTACTGCACCACCATTATGGTTTTTAAGTAGCTCAATATAGGCTGCAGGCAATGTATAGCCTAGCTCAGCTTCAGCATCCTTAATATCCTCTTCGGTAACAGGTTTACCTATATAGGATTCAAATGCATAATCAACATCATTCCAAAATCCGGTCCAATCAAAGTCTTTTAGATTACTCATAATACTCTCCTAGTTTAAACCGTTATAATCTAATTTTTTAATTACTCATTCATAGAATAAGTTTTGATTAAAACTTTTACCTCACGTCGTATCAAAATAGTATCTACCATATAGGAAACAATGATATAAGGAGATACATTTATAATCCCGATAGGGGCCAATATAAGGGCTGCCCACAATAAATTCAGTGAATACGCATACCACTTAAAATCAATGGTATTTAAAAATGGTATAACATAGTCAATAACTCTTACTTCCCATTGCATTAATGGGTTCAATTCCTCACTTGTGCCTAATAGCCAAGTGAAAGTAAGGGCAAATATCAAACCATATACTATGCCAACAGGAATTAATACCTTCGCTCTCTTTTTTAACAGATTACGGCAAATCTCATCTTCTTCCTCTGGTGTTACATCGTATACCATATTACATTCTATCTGAATCCGTCTAAATCGATAGCGAATATACTTATACAAAAGGTTATTCGGTGAATATAACATAATGGGCTCCGTATACTATTTGTAGTAACTTAATCTTTAGAAAATATATCATCCATCTATGGCAAAGTGATGTAAATCTTTGAATTCATTATCCCAAAATATATTGCAAGGTCAGTCATCGTTTGTCCCCTTTACATAGCTTTCCATCTTAGGTCTTAAATCTAACACGATTTCCCAACTATCTAAGGCTGAAACCTTACGATGTGCAATAAAATCTTCTATGATCTGAAATGCCTCTTGATGTCCCAGCTCATTTTTACCGTATATGATAGTACCCTGCTCACCATCATTAGTTACACTAAGTTCTATATGTAATAAATCGGTATCTTGATCACTACAAACCTGTACAAAGTTATATAGTTTATTATCTATGGAGATTGCCTTTGATGGAGAAATAACTACAAAGTCTTGCTCTTGGTCCTCAATAGCATACAGATTTTGTTCAACTTCATTCAGTGTAATACCTTCATATTTATAGGTGCCTACATCAATGGACCACTCCATATATGTTTTCTCAAATGTATCTGTCATATGTATCGTCTCTCCTTTACGATATACCCTAAAACAAGGTTTCTAATTGACCTGCCATATCGGACATAAACTCATCAAATTTACAAAGCTCTCGCAGTTCTTGATGTTCTATATCATAACAAGAAATCTTTTTAGACTTAGGGTCCCACACAATTTGCCATTCATTATACTCACCTAGTTCTTTAGATAAACGTAATAGATTACGACGACCTAATTTAAATGGAATCGTATCAATAAGTGTGAAGAACTCTATAGATATAAAATCGGAGTCTGGCAATTCAAAATAGAGCGTATCTCCCTCTAAAAACGATACTAATGCCTTTGGTAATTTAAATGGCTTTAACTGATCCATTTTATTTTGTATATCATGAAACTCAGCAGGCTCTAAGGATTTAAAATACTCTGCCATTTCCATATCACCCTTTTCAATAGCAATGCTATAGGGACGCATACCATCCTTTTCCGTGATGGTCACGTCAGCGCCATGTTCTACCAAGTATTTACACATCTTTAAATCTACATACCGTGCTGCTACGCACAATGGCGTTGGCTTAAAGGGATATACAGAATCAGGCTTATTGTAGTTAATATCTACACCATTACGAATAAAGAAATCTAGAACCTCATAATTTCTATCTGTAATGGCATTTCTGAAAGCTTTACCGCCATACTTCTGTACCGTATGGCCTAAGTCATGAATAATCTGTAAGTGATTATATTTCTTGCCATATAAGGCAGCTTGAAAGGCATCTACTTTCACACGGTTCAAGGCGTGAACATTAGCACCATGAGTCACAACATAGTCGATAATCTCTTTATTACCATACCGTACAGCTAATAAGAAACTTGGATTTTCTTCATCATTAAGATCAGCGCCATTCTCCACTAACCATTGAATACTTGGCAAGCAACACATAACAAGAGCTAATTCTAAAGGTGTATGCTCACTATACTCACCAATTTCTATAGGTATATTAATATCCCAACCATTGGCTAATGCATTTTCTAAAGCGCTAATATTTCCTGTTACAATATCTGTTACGATATGAGGCACTGATTCAAATGTACCTAAATCTTTTAACTGTATCATGTCTCTCTCCCAAAAACTATATTTTAAAATGATTATCACTAATTACATTATATTACATTTATAAGTAGGAGTGTATAGTAAAAGCCCCTCGCATAAGCGAAGGGCTAATCCATTATTTCTCTTGTACTTGTTTACCATTCATGGCTAGAATACCTAGACGATTAAATTGTAATAAAGCTTCTGCAGCAGTGCGATCTATTTCATTTATCTTTTTGCGAATTGGTTTAAACATAATATATCTCCTAATTTTATTTACTTATCCTATTTACAAGATACATAAAAGTACCACTATTAGTATCATCAACTTTAGAATATTCTTTCCAATTTATAGGATATATCCCAGTTAATACTATAGGTGCTTCCATTCCACGCATTGTTCCTTTTCCCGTATTAGAGGACCAATTCATACATCCAGTTTTTATAGAACCCTCCTCAATAGAGAATTCAGCGTATGTACAACTTACTTTTGTCGGAGGCTTTAGATAAGATATCTCACTAGTTATCTTAATCGTATAACCTTCAATAAAGTTATTACTCTTATCCCTAAATTCCTCTATACGCATTATATCTTTTAAGTAGTTATAGCAGCCTTGATCCTTAGCACCTTGCTCCTTCAACACATACACTTCCCCATTTATAGTTTTAATGCATTTTTTTGTCGTATATTTAAGCTCAATAGGAATCCATTTACCATCTAATATAACAAGAATATCAAGATGTAAATTAGAATTAAATTCAGGTACAAACTCTAATCTAATATCACAATTTGGATATTGTTCTTTAATCATCCAGGCTAAGCTAAACTGAAAATCTGCTTCCGAATGAAATATTGGTCTCCACCTACTCAATTGGTACATTATTTTATCAATATCTAAAATTAGTCCCACACCACATACCTCATTCAATATAATTTAACTACTTATACTAATTATATTATATTTATATATGATTATATTGTAAAAGCCCCTCGACAAAGCGAAGGGCATTTACTTTCAACCACAAGAGACTATTAACTACAATATGAAAT
>NZ_QSDY01000066.1 GCF_003463825.1 Veillonella sp. AM51-8BH | reverse complement strand
ATATTGTATATATATAGAAAGTTCTCTATACTTAGATAAGGTTATATTACCTATACAATAAAATAAGGAGATTTTATGCAAACTTCTATAAAAGCATTAATACTATGTGTAATATTATGTATTTCATTGGTAACGGCCTTACAATTTGGATCCACATTTATTTCTTTAGATCAAATCATTCCTGCACTTATGGCTATGATGGACCCAAATGCCACCACGACCATGACAAACACAATTATTACAGATATTCGTTTGCCTAGGCTCATCTACTCAGTACTAACAGGTATAGGCCTATCCCTTGTAGGTTTATTAATGCAAACGGTAACTAGAAATGCTCTAGCAGATCCCTATGTATTAGGTGTTTCATCGGGTGCTAGTACAGGTGCCGTATTTGCTATCATCATGGGCGGTATTCCACTACTAGGGGCCTATAATACGCCTGTTTTTGCAGCCCTAGGTGCAGCTCTCTCTATTATCTTGGTATTGCTCTGTGTTGGTAAAAGCAACAGCCCTGTGAAGCTCATCCTCATCGGTATGGGCATGACGGGGATTTTCTCGGCTTTAACTATGATGATCATCTACGGAGCTAAGCACGAGGCACAAGTTCGTAGTGCTATGTTCTGGCTCCTAGGTAGCTTCGCAGGCATTCAATGGGGTGATTTGCCATTAACGGCTATCATTGTAACCTTGTTTATGCTATACATCTATATGTTTAATCAAGATCTTGATGTGCTACTACTCGGTAATCATGAAGCAGCACAAATGGGCTTATCAGTTAAACAGTTACAGCTAAGCATCGTTATTATATCCTCTATTGTCATTGCCACATTAGTATCAAAAGTGGGTGTAGTCGGTTTTATAGGACTCATAATCCCACACCTAGCTAGAATTATAGGTGGCCCTAAGCATAGAAACACATTACTTTTTAGTGCTCTAATCGGTAGTATCGTCATGATATGGTCAGATGTATTATCAAGAGCCCTATATAGTCCGGAAGAAATCCCAATCGGTGTTCTTACATCCTTACTAGGGGCGCCACTCTTCATTTGGATTATTATGAATCGTTACAAACACAATGGTTAGTGTATATCATATCTATAGGAGATACTATGTATCAAATTAATCAGCTGTCCTTCTCCTACGAGAAGAAAGAAGTGTTAAAGAATATTTCTGTAACATTTCCTAATAATAAAATTACAGCCATCATCGGGCCAAATGGATGTGGTAAGTCTACATTACTGAGCCATCTTTACCGACTACTACCCTCAAAAGATAAGATCACATTGAATCAAAAAGCATTAGAGTCTTATAAGGGTCGTGAGTTTGCTCAATTAGTAGCAGTGTTAACACAGTCTAGGGACTCTATGATCGATGACTTTCTCGTAAAAGATATCGTCCTCATGGGCCGTTATCCATATAAGCAACACTTCGGCACCTATAGCGCAGAAGATGTAAAAATCGCAGAGCACTATATGAATGAAGTAGGCATTACACATTTAGCTAACGAACAAATTCATCACCTCTCAGGTGGCGAGAAGCAACGCGTTTTTATTGCGAAAGCTTTAACGCAAAAACCTCAAATACTTCTTTTAGATGAACCTACGAACCATCTAGATATGAAATATAAGGTAGCACTTATGAAACAATTGCGAGCTTTCAAAGGTACAACCATCGTAGTTCTACACGATTTAAATCTGGCTGCTCAATATTGTGATCATATCGTGATTATGAATAAAGGAACAATCCTAAAAGAAGGTTCTCCAACTGAGGTACTAACACCTGAAATCCTTGAACCCATATTTGAAGTTCCGTTCAAAACCTCTTGGGATGAAGGGCGCTATCACTTATATTATTAATTAAAAGAAAGGACTTACTATGTTTCAAAAATTAAGAAAGTCAAAAAAATTGTTATTAGTTGCTATGGCATGTGCCACATTTGCTATCGCTGGTTGTGGTTCTGACACAACGAAGAACGCAGCTGACAATAGCAATGCAGTAACATGGAGTGAAACTTTTGACGGTACAAAAACTGACTTTGCTGTAAAATCTTCCCCTACTCATGCTGTATCCATGTCTCAAGCAACGACAGAAATGATGCTTCAATTAGGTCTTGAAGACAAGATGGCTGGTACAGCTTTTAAAGAAGAGGAAATCTATCCACCTCTACAAGCCGCTTATGACAAGGTAAAAGTATTATCCGATAAATGGCCGTCCTACGAAGTATTTATGTCTGTAAAACCTGACTTTGCAACAGGTTGGCCTGACTCCTTCAGCAAACGAGCCATCCCTGCTGATAAAATGATTGCACAAAAGGTTAACATCTGGCTTCCTGAATCTATGCTATCTACAAAGGCCGACTTGGAAACTAACTTTAATGACATGATTAAATTAGGTGAAATCTTCGGTGTTAAATCTAAAGCTGAAGAATGGGTTGCAGGTCAACGTAAAACATTAGCCGCTATCCAAGATAAGCTAAAAGACTTACCTCGTAAACGTGTATTCATTTATGACTCTGAAGATGGCCAGCCATTCACTGCCTTTGAAGGTTATACAACTAACATCTTGAAACTCATCGGTGCTGACAACGTAATGAGCGGCTTAGGTGTAGATAAAACATGGGCCAAAGGATCTTGGGAAACTGTAATTGCTCAAAATCCTGATTATATTATTATCGCTGACTACGGTACTTCTATTCGTAACGACGACGATTTCCAACAAAAAATCGAAAAAATAAAATCTAACCCTCAACTTCAAGACATTACAGCTGTTAAAGAAGGTCATTTCATTCGCGTAAAACTTTCTGAAATCACACCTGGTGTTCGTACTGTAGATGCCCTAAAACGTCTAGCTGAAGAGATTCACGGTGTAAAAATTGACTAAAGTAGTATAACTATTTAAAAGTCACCTAAATTAACGTAGATTTTCAAAAATTACATATGTAATATACGAAGAGGTCCCAATTCTATAAATTGGGACCTTCTTCGTACTGCTTGTATTGCACACAGCATATTGTAGAGAGTAGAGATGTGTTGTAGTTGAAAGATTTTAAAATGGATTATTGTAAAATAGATGTAAAGTTTATTAAGTTGTATATGCTGTGACAATGCCTTTTTTATCTATTTCGATTATATTGTTGCCTATATCGTTTATCATTATTTGCCTTAATAGCCATAATTAATGGTTTGAGTGAAAGAAACTCTTCATCACTGAGTCGAATGGTTCTACCAATACGTTTAATCGGATTACGTGGGCGCCCGGCACCGCGTCTAGTTCCACCCCATGCCATATACATACCTCACTTTTCACTTGAAAAACTCCTTCTACCGATAGTATAACCGCTCATACATAAGTATGCAATATCTATTCATTATAAACAATCTCATAATAGTCTTTAAACGTGTAATAAACTGCATTTATTAATAAAATGCATAATCAAGAAAAGCACATATTTATAAGCATTTTCCTATTCTCAACTTGAATTGTAACATCAACGTTGCCAAATATAGATAAATCGCTTTTATAGAATATAGTATTTAAAATCTAATGTATACCTATATTCTTTGATTACATACTAGATACAACTAGTCAAATTGAAGTCTTAAAATCTCATCAACAAATGGGATAACTTAATCAATTTAATACTTTAACTACAGAAAAAAAGACTGCTTTCGCAGTCTTTTTATTTCTATATATGATTGTATTAACCAAATAGTAAGTGACCTACTTCATACGCAATAGCTGCTACAATACCAGATAGTGGAATTGTTACAAACCACGCCAATACCATAGATCTTGCTACGCCCCAGTTAACAGCTTTCAAACGTTTAGAGGAACCAACGCCTAGCAAGGAACCACTTACAACGTGTGTAGTACTTACAGGTAAATGTAAGAATGTAGCTGTAAAAATAGTGATGGCAGAGTTTAAGTCAGCAGCGAAACCATTGATAGTTTCCAATTTGAAAATCTTAGTCCCCATAGTAGAGATGATTTTCCAACCGCCTACTGCTGTACCCATGGCCATAGCCGTAGCACAACAAAGTTTAACCCATACTGGTACCTCTAATGTATCGATAAAGCCACCGCTAAGTAATGTTAAGGTAATAATCCCCATCGCCTTTTGCGCATCATTAGAACCATGAGAAAAGGCCATCATGATGGCAGATACAATTTGCATGGATCTAAATCTATCATTCAATACGATTGGAGAAAATCTACCAAAAATAAGCAACAATACTTTCATCACAATATAGCCACCAATCATGGCTACAATTGGAGATAAAATAAGGGATAAGAAAATCTTTATAATCCCTGCCTCATTTAAAGCATCGAACCCTACGGACCAACCTACAGCACCGATGATACCACCGATAAGAGCATGAGATGAGGAACTAGGAATCCCCCAATACCATGTAAGCAAGTTCCATGTTATGGCACCAATAAGAGCTGCTGAGATAATCGCACTATTAATGAGAGACGCAGACATTACGATGTCACCACCGATTGTCTTTGCTACGCCTGTACTAACCATGGCCCCCAAGAAATTGAGTGCCGCAGTCATCATAATTGCCTTTTTAGGTTCAATAGCACGAGTTGAAACAGATGTAGCAATGGCGTTCGCCGTATCGTGGAAGCCATTGATATAGTCGAAGGCTAATGCTAAAAATACTACTAGCCATACTAAATAATTAGCATCAAGCATACTTCAATACTACCCGGCGGAATGTACCAACCAAATCTTCGCAACCATCGATTACATCCTCCATGGCACTAAGGATTTCCTTCCATTTGATAATTTCAATAGGATCTGTACACTCAGTAAATAGTTTAGCCATTTCTTCGTGGTAAATATTATCCGCTTCAGACTCAAGTTTCAATACTTGGTGTACACGGCCTTCTACCTTCACATGGTCCTTTTTAAGGCTACCCATATAACCAATAGATTTATTAATATGCTTAACGCATTTTACAACGATTTCACTCATACGGATAGCACCATCACTTGGCTTACCAACGTGGTACATAACCATTTTATCCATGATTTCTTTAATATTATCCAATGTAGTATCCAATTGGTCGATTAGAAGCTGAATATCTTCGCGATCCATTGGAGTGATGAATGTTTTACGCAAACGTTCTACAGTTTCGGTTACTAATTCATCGGCTGCTTTTTCCTTTGTATCAATTTCAAGAAAAGCCTCTTCTTTAGAGATTTCGCCTTTAAACACACGTTCCATCATCTCTGCGCTTTCATATGTAAGAGCAGCATGATTTTCTAAAATACTGAAAAATTTTTCTTCTTTTCCTTTTAATTTAAAAGCCATGAAGATCCTCCTGAAACAGTATTGATTGCTTCTATAAATATAATTTAATTATAGCACACTAACAATAATTCCTAAACAATTTACCATGCTCTATATTTTAACCCCTATGCGTATATGGCATATATAGTATCTCATTCTGTGAAAACAACTATAATAGTATTTACGTATCATAGGTGTACTTTCTAAATATTCTAGATCACAATAACTCGTAAGGTGAATAGTTCTATGATTCTTCATAACATCCCATACAAATCTAAAGACAATAAAAAAGCAGATAGCTGATAAATTATCAACTATCTGCTTTTAACTTAAGCCACATACGAGCTTTTATAGTATATAGCAACTAATTACAACAGTTAACAGTTAACTGTTAATTGTTACAAATACGATTAATTATTACTGTTACTATTTTTTACCTATTAGTTATTAGCTTCTGCTGCAGCTTTAGCTGCTTCTGCAGCCTTTTTCAAATTAGGCACAGATGTTGGACATGTAGCAGGCGTACAAGCACCATTAGGACCTAAGTCTTCAGAGCGATTTACAAATGTTGTATGTAACATGTGATGTGCTTTATGGCTCATAGGTTTGCCATCGAAGAACTCAGCATATAATTTTTGGATATCTGGATTATCACAAGAAGCTTTTACTTTTACTTCCGCATCACGAGTGTACAAGGACGCAATACGAGCTTCACGAGCTTTATCAGCCATCGGTAATTTAACGCGTGGTTGACCACCACCACCGATACAGCCACCACGGCAAGCCATTACTTCAATGAAGTCATAATGGATGTTTTCTGCACGCATGCGTTCGATGAATTTACGCAAGTTGCCTGTACCATGAACAGCCGCTACATGTAATGTTTTATCACCAATCACTACGTCTGCTTCACGAGCACCATCCATACCGCGAATTGCTTCAAATGGAATCAATGTTTGAGGTGCATCTTCACCAGTTGCTAATTTGTAAGCCGCACGCATAGCCGCTTCCATAACACCACCAGTATTACCGAAGATGATACCACCACCAGATGCTTCACCCATCAATGGATCAAATGCAGAATCTTCTAATTCATCAAAGTTGATTTCTTCTGCACGTAACCATTTTGCAAGTTCACGTGTAGTAATACAGTAGTCTGTATCGCGCATTTCTGGTACATCCCAGTATTCAGCAGAGGAGTTCATTTCATCGCGACGAATTTCGAATTTCTTAGCTGTACAAGGTGTTACTGCAACAGCAACGATTTGTTTTGCATCAAGGCCCATTTTTTCAGCAAAATATGTTTTTTGTGTAGGCGCTTGCATTGCAATTGGACTCTTAGCTGTAGACAAGTTTGGCAAGAATTCTGGATAGAATGTTTCAGCAAACTTAACCCAAGCAGGACAGCAAGATGTGAATTGAGGCAATACCGCATCACTATTGATAACGCGTTCCAACAATTCAGATGCTTCCTCCATGATAGTCATGTCAGCACCAAAGTTTGTATCTAAAATATAGTCACCACCCAATTTACGAAGAGCAGCTACCATTTTACCTTCTACGAATGTACCCGCATCAAGACCGAACTCTTCACCTAAGCCAACACGTACAGCAGGTGCAGTTTGGAAAACGACGATTTTATTAGGGTCAGCAATAGCTGCTTTTACTTCATCAATTTCAGAGCGTTCATTGATGGAATCGAATGGACAAATAGATGCACATTGACCGCAATGAATACAAATTGGATGATCCCCATTAGTTGTTAAGTCATAATAATCAAATACGCCCATGTCTACAGCACAAGCTTTACGACATAAGGAGCAGTTTTTACATTTGGACAAATCTTGAACTAATGCAATATTACCGTCTTCAATAGGTACACGACGGTCTAAAAATTGGTACTTACTCATGAGTTCCTCCTACTTAGGTAACGTTGTTATCGTTAATTGATGAAATTATACTATACATTGTGATTTTTATCAATAAATTTACATGTAATTCCTTTGCATAACAGATATTAAAAAATCACATGATACAAGGAATTATAGGCGTTCTTCTAATTCCATCCACCGTTCTGTGAGCGCATCTATTTGGGATTGAGTCTCTTCTCGCTCAGCCATCAAGGATTGCATCTTTTCATAATCAGTAGCAACTTGACTAATCATGACATCGAGCCCCTTTACTAAATGCTCTAATTTAGGTAATTCATCCATGATGTTAGCATACTCTGCTTCTTCCGCTTTATTGAGTCCCTTCTTCGGTGTTTCTTTGAAAGTATCATCCCCAAATGTAGCCATATTACTATCACTACCATCTACCGAAGTACTTAATGATGAATTATCAGAGCCAGTACCAATTTCAGATTTGTTAGTTTTATCAGTTTTAGAAGCAATAGATGTATCAGTATTAGCCATGTAGAATGGGCGCTTTCCACCACTACTTTCATCTAAAGAATCCTTGTAATCGGAATAGGAGCCGTGAACAATTTCAATTTGACCATCACCACTAAAAACAAAGAGTTTGTCCACAACACGGTCTAAGAAGTAACGATCATGGCATACTGTGATAATGACCCCACTAAAGGAATCAAGGAAGTCCTCTAGCACCTCTAATGTAGGAATATCAAGATCATTGGTCGGTTCATCTAGTAATAAAACATTCGGAGCGCTCATAAGCAATTTCAATAGATATAAACGACGTCGTTCACCGCCTGAAAGCTTACGAATCGGCACACCATGTAACTCTGGTGTGAAAAGGAATCGTTCAAGAATTTGACCAGCACTCAACGTAGAACCATCGCCCAGAACCATATAGGAATGATCTTCGCGAATATAATCGAGAACACGCATATCTTCATCAAACTCTGGTAGTTCTTGTTTGAAATGGGCAATGCGGACGGTCTCTCCCTTACCAATAGTACCGTTTGTAGGTTCATAGGTTCCATCAAGAATATTCATAAAGGTAGACTTGCCAACACCATTAGGGCCTACAATACCAATACGATCATGACGCACTACATGGTAGGTAAAATCCTTAATCATAGGACGCTCACCAAAGTAGAACTCTAAATGTTCGATATCAAAAATGGTTTTCCCTAACGCGTTTTTAAAGCAATGGGATCCATTTGATCGGGACGTCTAGTTTTCTCCATATTCTTAAGTTTTTCATAGCGTTCTAAACGAGCCTTTTGTTTCGTCGTTCTCGCCAAAGCACCACGACGTACCCATTCGATTTCTCGTTTCAAGAACTGACGGCGTTTCTCTTCCGTAGCGGCCTCGCGAGCCTCTCGGTCAGCCTTCAAGGCAATAAATTCTTCGTAATTACCGTCATATTGATACATACGACGATTAGAAAGCTCTAAAATTCCATTACATACAGAGTCGAGGAAATATCTATCATGAGTACTGATTAATAGGCCTCCTTGGCGAGCACTTAAGTAGGACTCAAGCCAGTCGATGCTATCTTCATCTAAATGGTTTGTCGGTTCGTCTAACAATAATAGGTCACAAGGATATAATAATGCCTGTCCTAATGCGAGACGACGCTTTTGACCGCCAGATAACATAGCCACTTTTTGATCCATCTCAGGAAAACCTAATTTAGTTAAAATAATACGAGCCTCTTGCTCTACTTGCCATCCATCTTGTTGATCCATTTGTTCTAACGCATTCATATAGTTACGCGATATTTTACTATCCTCGCTACCAGACTCTTGCATTTCACGATATTCACGACTAATGCGTTCAAAAGATTGCACCATCCGCAAACGAGGATGGTCTCCATCAAGAACAGCTTCTAGCAACGTTGATTCTGGATCAAACTCTGGGGTTTGAGCCAAATAATGAATACTCGCCTTACCATTCCGCTCAATGCTCCCCTTATCAGGCTCCATTCGGGCTGCTAGAATTTTTAGAAATGTAGACTTACCCGTCCCATTAATCCCTACAAGACCTAACCGTTTGTCTGTGGTGAAAGTAATATTCACATCTTTAAACAGCAGTCGTGTGCCATATGATTTTTCTATATTTTGTAAACTAATAACGTTCATCGTATGCTCCTATTATGTCATTCTGCTATTTATTATACTACACTACACATTACCATTGACAGTAACAGGCGCCGTCAGTAGAATAAACGTAACGTATATATTCATGAGGAGGTCCACATGGCAGTAGATATCGTTTTAGACTTTTATGAAACTATCAACTTTGAACTTATCGATATCGATGGGTATGACACATTATTTACAGAACTCTTGGAAGATGGCACCTATGCAACTGTGTCCGATGATGACGGTCATTTGCCAGAGGATTTAGAAACGCCAATCGTATTCAATGTGTACGACGATAACGACTCCTTCCAATGGAGTGTGACCCTAGATGATTCCTACCAACTAAAAGACTTGTTGGACAGTGCTGAAAGCACAGATACATTCTTAGAAACACTTCAAAAAATTCGACAAGACATATTGAACAATATCAATAAAGCAAAAGCGATGACCTAAGAGTGATATGTACCCCCTTTACTGGACAACCAGTAAAGGGGGTATTTCATGAGATATAGTTATGAATTTAAAAGAAAAGCAATTGAATTATTCTATCAAGGTGAATGGCCCGAGACACCTGACGGTGTAAGGACAGATACATTTCATAAACAAATAAGGGACTGGGTTAAATTAGAACAACGTCATGGTTCGGACATTAATAAATGTCAAGGGACTAAGAATTATTGGTCTCCGGAAGAAAAATATGAGTTAGTATGCCAAGTTCTTTCTGGTCAAGGTTTAAGAGCAGTAGCTATTGTAGCGG
>NZ_QSDY01000065.1 GCF_003463825.1 Veillonella sp. AM51-8BH | reverse complement strand
ATTTTACCTACATCAGCTTTTATCCGACCATAAATTATTTGTCTTCTATACTTTGGAGCAAAAACAATATGATATTTACATCTCCATTTACTATGTGATAAGCTTTTTACGTCATTCATTGACATTGAACCTCCTATGTTGAAATGTTGTGGTTGCCAGACCAACTTCATTTTATCACTAGGAGGTTCTTTCCTTTTCTCTAAGAAATTTTGCCGACCCCCAGTTTAACTGGGGGTTTAGTCATGCCTATTCGGCGTACAAAAATTTAGCCCCAAAGACATATCGTCTTTGGGGCTATTATTTAAGCGTCTGCTTCCTTTGATTTGTCCATTAACATATAAGCGTATTTACCAATACCAGCACTAACAACAAGTAATGCAGTCAGTACGATAAATGCCACTGTAAGACTTGTGCCATGAGCAATGAAACCAATCAACGCTGGTCCCATCAAAATCCCCATATAACCAAGCATGGTAGATGTAGCCACAGCTTGTGTCATAGGAATAACATTTTGTTCCCCCATAGCAGAGAATAAGTTTGGTACTACCATGGCTAAAGAAATACCAAGTAATAAGTATGTGTACATGGAGCCATAACCTGGTAGGAATACAATAAGGCCCATTGCAATAGCACCTAACAAATAACCACCAATTACAACTTGTTTAGAGGTTAAATGTTTACCAATTGTATTACCAAGCAAACGACCAATACACATAGTACCATTAAAGAGCATAACGCCCATAACGGCCTCTTCGATAACAATACCTTTATCTTCGAATAAGTATAATGCACTCCAATCCCCTACTGCGCCTTCAACCAAGTAAGATACAAAGGACAAGAGACCAAAGATAATAGCTATCGGATGGAAAGATAGTGGGCTTTTAGATTTTTAGTAACCTTTGCATTTGGATCACTACCAAAGGTTAACATAAATTGGCTAACCACGACCATGGCAATGAATAATACGATGAGAAGTCCCCAAATACTAGCATTAACAGGTAAAGATAATATTTTTAAAAGCACCAACAAAACACCAGCACCGGCAAAACCGCCTAAACTCCATCCACCGTGATAAGCCCCCATCAAGTGCTTTTTACTCACCTTTTCGGTCAAGATAGCTTGTAAATTAGCGGATGCACCACTAAGACCTACACCTATACCAAAGAAGAATAAAGCGGCTGTGGTCGTAGCAATTGTAGAGCACATCGTAACAATAGCAAGAGATAACATGCCAATAAAGCTAGCTAATAAAACGACTTTCTTGCATCCAAAGTTCTCTACTAGCTTACCAGCTATGGCCATGGACAAACAAGAGCCTACACCGAGCACTAAAATCATAGAGCCCAATACATCTTCACCGATACTAAGCTTTGCTTTTAAATATGGTACAAAGCCAGCCCATAAAGCTGTATACATACCTGGAATAAAGAATCCCCCAAAGGCACCACGAATATTTGCTGTTGAAATAGAAACTTGATTGCTCATTACATCCTTTCTGGCTTCTAGAACCGTCCGGCGAAGAAAGGCCCTTTTTTATCCGCAAAGCGCTAAAACTTGCATCAGTGCAGGAAACCATTTTAATTACATATGATTTAATCTTGGAATATAATAACCCTCTTTACGATACATGTAAAGAGGGTTTTCTAATTTTAAACTAAACTTAAAAAGTAATATAAAGTATATCTGGTTAAATATAACTAATTAGTCTTTTAGATGACAGTTAGTAAAGGATCCATATCCCCATACAACTTGTAAGTAATGCCACAAGAACAGGTACAGCAGTTCGTTTAAGTAAGTCTACTGACTTAATATGCGCCACGCCTGCTACGCCGACCATTACGGGACTGATTGGGCTAAGGAATAAGCCTAGGCTTGCACCGTTTTGCATACCAAGCATAGTAGTAATCGGATCCAATCCTAGATGAGCTACGATATTAGGTACTAGTGGAACCAAAGTAAATAATGGCGCTACATTGCTACCTGTCACCATGCTAAGGCCTAACATACCGCCCCCTAGCACAGAGGTAAGTCCTATGGAGTTAAGAGATAATGTTTGAAGTGCCCCAAGCAAGGATTCAATAATACCTAAACTCACTAGTCCTTGTGCAAAGATTTGTCCCCCTATAATAAGTGTCACTGCATAAGAGAACTGGTTCCCCATACCTTCAAAGAAAATAGTTGTACTCTTAAGTACTGTCCTCAGATTTCGATGACGAATTAATTCAGCTAATAAAGCTATACCAAAGGCAAGCATCATAGCAAGGGTAACATTCATCTTCACCCCAGGAAAACCATATTGACTAAAGCCCAAAATAAAACACAATGGTAATAATGGGAATATCATATACGGCTTAGGCCCTATTGGCGCCTCTGGAATACTTTCACAAGCATCTATAACCTTAGGTTCCTCCACTCGGTCACGATATTTCTGCCAGAAAAAGTGTGCTATAGCCGTCACAATGGCGACTAAGAAATAAAGACGCAACTGATAGCCTACAAAATAGTTTGGCACGGGCATATTCAAGGTCTTTGCAATGAGTAAGGTAGATACTGCACCTGGCCCCACATCCATGAGATGTCCCGTTGCAATAACCGCTGCAGCCCCTACAGGGCTTACACCTAATCGAAGTAACACAGGATACATAGTGACCATCATAAGAAGTGCAAGGCTCAATGGATTAGGTACACAAATGGATAATCCCATATTGAGTAGAAACATAAGGGCCAGTACAATATATGGGCGATTTAGACGATATAAAGGACGTATAAATGTATGTGCCAATCTCGTCCCTGCCCCAATATGCTCCATATATTTTGCATAACCAGCACAGGTCATAATCATGAGGCCTAAATTTACTATATTCTCAGACGTAGTAATTCGCACAATATCCATGGCATCAAATATGAGAACTCCTGTGGATTGGTCACCAACTAATATGGCATCAATCCAGCTCGCCTCATAAGCGATGAACATCATAAGAATTCCTAAGCCAATCAAAATAGGCTGTGGCTGATAGCGCTTCATCAATAATAAGCCTGTAATAGCAATTATGATGAGACATATAACTATATTCATAAGTACCTCTCATAGAGAATGTATTTATTTATGTTCTTGTAACCATTGAATAGCATATTCAGCATATACGGCAGATGCTGCAGATAGTACGGTATCATCCATATTAAATCTATTATTATGATGATCGTAGGTAGCCTCGATTTCAGGGTTTTGAATACCAATAAAGGCAAAGCAACCTGGTTTATCTTGTAAATACCATGCAAAATCTTCTCCTGGCATTACTTTACGCATTTTAGAAAGCTTGTCTTTACCTAATGTATCAATAACAACACGTTCCGCCAATTCGCTAGATGCAGGATCATTAATGGTAGGTGGTACTTTTTTTACATACTCTAATGTAGCAGTAGCACCATAGGCTTCAGCAGTATGTTCTACTACGCGTCGTATGGATTCAACATAGTACTCTTCTTGATCTGGGTCAAAGAATCGAATAGTTCCCCCCATTTTAGCTTCACCAGGGATAACATTCCATTCAGATCCAGAGTGAATGTTACCAATAGTGAGTACAAGAGAATCTAAGGCACTAACATTACGAGACACTACGGTTTGCAAGTTCATGACGATAGCACTAGCTACTACAATGGCATCAATTGCTTGATGTGGTTGTGCACCATGGCCTTGCTTACCTGTTACATTGATAGTAATTTGGCTACTTGCAGCCATACGAGGTCCTTCCTCTACAGAGATAAGACCTGCTGGCAAGTCGATCCACACATGCCCGCCAAAGATAGCATCCACCTTATCGTACCAGTCGCCAAATTTGATGAAGTCTGGTGCCCCCGCCCCTGTCTCCTCAGCAGGTTGAAAGGCTAAATATACATCACCTTCGATGCGGTCTTTCATAGACATTAACATTTTTGCAGCGCCTAACAAAATAGCCATATGACCATCGTGACCACAGGCGTGCATTTTACCTTCAGTTTCTGATTTATAGTCTACTGTATTATGTTCGTGAACAGGCAATGCATCTATATCGGCACGCAACGCAATAGCTTTACCAGGTTTATCACCGTGGATGATACCAACTAAGCCGATGCCACGCTCTGTATCTACATGAACCTCTACGCCCATAGATTCTAATTCTTTAGCCAGTGTCTTAGTTGTTTCAAACTCTTCATTGCTCAGCTCTGGGTGTTTATGGAAATATCTACGCCAATCTTGAACGTAGCCTTTATATTGCTCAATTAAATCGCGACTATGCATGGTATCGCCTCCTTATAAAATCCCTTAATCAAGGGGAATAACAGGGTAAAAGTAAAAGAAAACGACAGGCAGCGCCATGTCGTTTTCTTTATGTCTTATCGGTTGCGCAATACTGCTTGTACCGCCAAGGATACAACAGCTGTTGCAACTGCCACAGCAGCCGTAATTTTTGCTGTTGTGAAAAGTTCTTCTTTTGTAGGTTTTGCTTTTGTAGCAATATCTAATGTTTTTGCTACAGCAGGAACCAATACTTCGTTACGTAAGGATTCTGTATTCATATTTACTCCTCCAATATAGACTGTTTCTTCTAGGGTAACACGAATGAGAACTAAAGTCTATATATTCATCGATTTATTTCAATAATTACACGGTTACGCAACTATTTTAAATGATATTTATAAAAGTTATCCTTAAAATTATTTTGCCGCCAACTCTTCAATAGCTTCAGCTACAATAGCAATCGCTTTTTCCAATTGGTCTTGAGGAATATTAAGAGCTGGTAAAAGACGTACTTTATTTTTCGCAGACAAGCATACAACGCCCTTTTCAAGACATTTCGCAATGACTGCTTTTGGATCTACTGTAGTTTCAATACCAAGCATAAGGCCCATGCCGCTCACACCTAGAATACCAGGTTTGCCTGCTAAGGTAGTTTTTACATAGTCTCCTTTTGCTTTTACAGAATCTAAGAATTCTGGTGTTAAACGATTAATGATAGTATTGCCTGCTGCCGCACAGATTGGATTGCCACCAAAGGTTGTAGCATGTGCACCAGCATTTAACACATATTGCATCTTTTCATTGAATAATGTAGCCCCCATAGGAAGGCCACCTGCTAAACCTTTTGCAGTAGATACTACATCTGGCTCAATGCCAAATTGTTGGTATGCGTATAGACTACCAGTACGACCATTACCAGTTTGTACTTCATCGATTAACACGAGTTGATCGTGTTCATGAGCATATTTTGTTACTGCTTGTACGAACTCTTTATCCAAAGGCATAACGCCACCTTCACCTTGAATAGGTTCCATCATGATGGCACAAACTGCTGGATTATCAAGAGCTTTTAAAGCCGCATCAATATCATTAGCAGGTGTATGAATAAAGCCTTCTGTAAATGGGAAGAAATGTTGATGGAATACATCTTGGCCTGTAGCAGACAAGGTAGTAATAGTACGACCATGGAAGCTATTAACCAAGGTGACGATGACATGACGACCTTCACCATATTTGTCATGGCTATATTTACGAGCTGCTTTGATGGCACATTCATTAGACTCTGCACCAGAGTTGGAGAAGAATACCTTCTTCATACCTGTCTTAGCGCATAGTTGTTTTGCCAATTCAATTTGTGGTAAAGAATAGTATAAATTAGAAATGTGGTTCAATGCATGAGATTGTTTTGTTACCGCCGCTGTCCATTCATCGTCATCGACACCAAAAGCTGTTACGCCGATACCAGAGCCAAGATCGATGTATTCTTTACCATCTACGTCCCACAAAAGAGAGCCTTTACCCTTTTCAAAACATACGTTAAACCGGCCATACGTATTGGCTATATATTCTTTATCTTGTTGTTCAAAATCGATTGTATTACTCATTACATCCTCCGAACGTACGGTCGCGCCGTCGTCTATCTATGTGAAAGGTAACGCTGGTAATAAACAATTACCATCATTATACCTACTATATTACTTTACAAACATAGTGCCAAGACCTTCATCAGTCAATAGCTCAATAAGAATAGCATGTGGAATCTCACCATTGATGATAAATACCTTTTGAGCTCCTGATTTGATGGCCTCTAAGCAGCAATCTACTTTTGGGATCATACCGCCAGCAATAATCCCCTCTGCTTTTAATTGATCCGCCTCTGCCATAGTAATTTTAGAGATTAGAGAACTAGGATCATGCACATCACGTAGCACACCATCAATGTTTGTCATGGCTACCATTGTTTCCGCCTTAAGGGCACCGGCAATTTTTGCGGCTACTGTATCAGCATTGATATTATATGTCTTGCCATCAGCCCCCATACCAATGGAAGAAATTACAGGAATATATCCTCTACTGATAACATCGTCGATAATACTTGTATCAATCGTATCGATAGAGCCTACATAACCAAGCTCATCATTTTGTTTATGAACTTGAATCATATTACCATCTACACCACAAAGACCAACAGCCTTACCACCAAGGTCTGTTAAATCTGCTACAAGGCCTTTATTAACCTTACCGGCTAATACCATTTGTACTACATCCATTGTCGCTTCATCTGTGACACGCAAGCCATTTGCAAAATGGGATTCAATTTTCATGGCATCTAGTGTGCTATTAATAGCTGGACCACCGCCATGAACGAGCACAACTTTTACCCCTACCAATTGAAGTAGCATTAAATCCTTCATAACGGATTTTTTTAATTCTTCATCAATCATAGCATTGCCGCCATATTTAACGACAACATATTGATCTGTATATTGTTTAATATATGGAACGGCCGCAGTTAAGATATGCGCCCGCATTGCATTTGTTACGTCCTTCATAGTTCCCTCTCTAACCTAGTGCTAGGCCTGTATCCTCAGGCAAACCTAAAGCAATGTTCATACATTGAACAGCAGCACCAGAGGCACCTTTGCCTAAATTATCGAAAATAGCATGAACCATAATGCGTTCATCGTTGCCAGTCACATAGATTTTCATGCTATCTGTGTTGCTCAATTGATTAGCATTCAACATCCCAGTATTGCTGTTCTCTGTAAATGGCACAACAGTAATGATTGTACTATCTTTGTAAAAGTCTTCTAATGCCTGTTGCACTGTATCGATGCTAACTGGTTTATTACATAAACGACTATGGATGCCCACAGTTACTTCCATGCCGGAATAATAATCGTCAACGATAGGAATAAAAATAGGTGCTTCACTAAGTCCACACACATGCTGCACTTCAGGCAAGTGCTTATGTTGTTGACTAAGACCATATTGACGTGGTGCATAGAGGAAGTAATCCTTTGGTTCACTTTCATATTGGCCAATCATCTTTTTACCACCACCGCTATAACCTGTTAAGGATGTGATAGTGAAAGGATAATCTGTTGGTACAAGACCAGCTTTTACAAGAGGTGCAATACAAGCAATCATCCCACTCGCATGACAACCAGGGTTAGCAATATGTTTTTCAGTAGCGATGGCTGTTTTATAATCCGCACCGAGCTCTGGGAAGCCATAAGCCCAATCAGCAGCCGTTCTAAAGGCAGTCGATGTATCAATTACCTTACATGGTAATTCACCGATAGCAGCCATAATTTCCTTAGATGCCGCATCAGGCAAGCAGAGGAATACAATATCAGCCTCTTTAGCTACCTCTTTAATAGCCTCTACATTTTTACGATCCTCATCAGCTGTAGCTAATAGCTCTATATCTTTTCTATCGGATAACCGTTCATGAATTCTTAAACCTGTCGTACCTTCATGACCGACAATAAATACTTTATAGGGTGTCATAGTAAACCTCAATTCTCACCTATTGGTGACTCACACCTATTTATACAACTCTCAGTTATTACTTTCATCGATTATAAATAGGAAACAAACTATACGATTCATCACCTTCTAGGGAGATGAAATTATTTCAAAGGATAGTCACTAAATGTAGCAACCATAACAGCTTTGATAGTATGGAGACGATTTTCTGCTTCTTGGAAGGCTAAGGAATTTGGACCTTCAAAAACCTCTTCCGTTACCTCAATACCATTCATGCCGAACCGTTCAAAGATATCTTTACCTACTTGAGTTTCCGTATTGTGGAATGCTGGCAAGCAGTGACAGAATTTTGTATTTGGATTACCAGTTAATGCCATCATTTCAGCGTTAACTTGGAATGGTTTAAACGTATTGATACGTTCTTCCCACATATCGTATGTATCACCCATAGTTACCCATACACCTGTATAGATTACATCTAAGCCTTTAACACCTTCCGCTACGTTATCTGTACATGTAATGGTAGCACCTGTTTCTTTTGCAACTTTCAAACATTCTTCATAGAATGGACCGGCTGGCCAGTATTGTTTAGGTCCGATAAGTCTAAAGTCCATACCCATTTTAGCGGCGCCACTCATTAAGGCATTACACATATTAGATTGACCATGACCCACATAAGCATAGGAGATTTCATTCAATGGTTTGTCGATATTTTCTTGAGCGTCAAAAAATTCGCTAATGTTTGTGTAGGATGATCCATATCGGTAAGGCCATTCCAAACAGGTACGCCGGAATAATCAGCTAGTGTATCTACATCGGCTTGATCAAAACCTCTAAACTCGATAGCATCATACATAGATCCTAGAACACGCGCTGTGTCTTTTAAGGATTCTTTTTTATTCATTTGGGAACCTGTAGGGCCAAGATATGTCGTATGAGCACCTTGGTCCGCAGCACCTACTTCAAAGGCACAACGTGTCCGTGTAGAGTCTTTTTCAAAAATTAATGCAAAGTTTTTACCTACTAATGTTTTGATTTCTTTGCCAGCTTTTTTATCGGCTTTTAACTTTGCAGCCAAGTCCAAGAAGTATTTAATTTCTTCTGGTGTGTATTGAAGCATTGTTTTAAATGATGTATGTTGTAAACTCTTCATGATAACCTCTTATTTCAAACTACTTATTTAACTACTTTTCTTGTAAAAATTCGGCGGCAATAGCAGCCATCATTGTTATACCAGTTTCCAGGATGCTTTCATCAATGGTGAAAGCCTCATTATGCAAGGCCGGATTACCTTCAAATCCAGTACCTAACCAAAGGAAAGCACCTTTTATTTTATGAAGATACGCGGAGAAGTCCTCTGCAGCCATAGACGGGAATTCAGGATGTACCACAGCTTCTTTACCAAGATATTTCTCCACAATAGATGTGGCATAATCAATGGCGTCTGGATTGTTGATAGTAGCACCATGACCACGTTTATAATCTAAGGTACTCTCTGTTTTTAATAACATATCGAGAGCTTGTAAACTTTCACCAAGACGTCGTTCTATATAATCCCGTTTTGCTGGTTCATAGGTACGGCATGTTCCTTCAAGGTATACATCGCCACAGCCTATATTGTATCTGTCGCCACCCTTGATAACACCGATGGTACACACGAGATTTTCCATTGGATTCGTTTCACGAGCCACAATAGATTCTACGTTTACAATCCAGTTTGCGGCTGCTACGATGGCATCTACCCCATTATGAGGCTCCGCTCCATGAGTTGATTTACCTTTAATATGGACGAGGAAGTGATCCGATGCAGCCATCAAATTACCTTTTTTTAGACCTACCGTACCAACCGGTAATTGTGGCCATACATGAAGTCCATATATTTCATCTACATCATCAAGAATGCCGCTATCTACAATACCTTGTGCACCTGGGAGTAATGCTTCCTCTTCGGAAGGCTGGAATACGAGCTTTACGGTACCATGCAATTGGTCTTTAATAGACTGTAAAATAGCTGCAGCACCAAGCAAAATCGCAATGTGCTATCATGACCACAAGCATGCATAACGCCGTCATTTTCTGATGCAAATGGCAATCCAGTAGTTTCATGTATAGGTAAGGCATCTATATCAGCACGCAATGCAATGACTGGTCCAGGTTGAGCCCCTTCGATTTTACCGATAACGGCATAATCAGAAACATCATTTACAAAAGGAATACCTAATTCACCAAGAACCTTTTGAATAAATAAGGATGTATTTTTTTCTTCACCAGATAATTCTGGATGACTATGAATATGTCTACGCCATGCTACAACTTGTTCTTTATATTGTGCGGCATATTTCTTGATCAAATCTTGTAATGTATTCATTACTCTATCTCCTTTATACACTATATGTTATATTTTATACATTATTAGCGTATTTTTTATAACCTATGTACGTATTATAATACTACCACTCGTTTTATTCAAGTTTTTATAC
>NZ_QSDY01000064.1 GCF_003463825.1 Veillonella sp. AM51-8BH | reverse complement strand
GTTAACGTTTTTTTAAATATAAATATAATATGCATAACTAGTATGAGATATGCGATTTATACCATATATTAATTATGAATATATGGTATAATAATAGCAGAAAGATACTATTCTCTTTTATGTGCAAGTTTTAAAAAAGGGAGTTTAAAATGAAACGCTATCGCTATAACAAAATTAAAGAAATCGTGCAGTCCAAGGCGATTGAAACTCAGGAGGAATTAGCAGCGGCCTTATTAGAAGAAGGTATTGAGGTAACGCAAGCTACTGTTTCTCGTGATATTAAGGAATTGATGTTAATCAAAATTCCTACAGGCGATGGACACTATCGATATGCATTATCTCCAGAAGAAAATGTAGTTCTATCTCGTAGTCGAATCAATCGATTATTCCAAGATTCTCTAATTAAGGTAGATCATAGCTTGAATCAAGTTGTATTACATACAATTCCTGGTTCAGCTCAATCCGTAGCATTTTCTATTGACCATGCAAAATGGTCCGAAATCATTGGTACATTAGCTGGTGATGATACAATTTTGTTAATTGCAAAGTCTGAAGCTGAAGTTCCAGCAATTTTGGCGAAAATTCAAGATTTAATGAAGGACTAAATAGATGTTAACGCAAATGAGCATTCGCAACTTTGCGTTGATTGAGCAAATGAATATTTCATTTAATGATGGCATAACTATCTTTACCGGCGAAACTGGGGCAGGGAAATCCATATTAATGGATGCCTTTAGTATCCTTTTAGGAGAACGCGCAAGCAGCGAGTTCATTCGTCATGGTAAAGATAGTTTTGTTATAGATGGAATATTTGATATTGCTGATCACCAAAGTATACAAGAGCTATTAGAATCAAAAAATATTATGGTTGAGGAAGGGGAGTTAATTCTCTCCCGGTCATTTAACCGCAATGGTAAATCTACCATCTTAGCGAATGATCAACCTATACCATTAAAAGCATTAAAAGAAATTGGTCAACATTTAGCTGATATTCATGGTCAATATAGTAATCAACGATTATTAGATGCCGATACCCATCATGAATATTTAGATACCTATAATAAAGAGGGACAGAAGGCTTACAAGACCTATTTAGATGCCTATAAAGTATATAAGCAAGCCAAACAAGATGTAGATCATTTACAAGAAAATATGTCTGAACGAGCGCGAGAGCTCGATATGCTACGATACCAAATCGATGAGATTGAAGAAGCAGGACTAACTATCGGTGAAGATATTTCTATTGCAGAGGAATTAAAACGACTCGATAGTTTTGAACATATTGATAAGGTATTAGGTTCTTGTTATGATGCCTTTTATAATGGTCGTCAACCATTACTAGATACAATCAACTCCATTAAGGTAGAGGTTAATGACCTTGTAAAATATGATGGTGAATTGAAAGAAGTATCTGAAATGGTTGATTCTGCTTATTTCCAACTGGAAGAGGCTGCACAATCGTTAGATCGTTATAGAGATACTATTAGCTATGACGAAGAACGCTATAAGTATTGCCAAGATAGAGATACAACTATTTACGGCTTAAAGAAAAAATATGGTGAAACTGTAGAAGAAATTCTGGCATACGAAGAAAAGGCTCAAGCTAGTTTAGAGGAACTAGAAGGCCTTGTATTTGCACAAGACGAATTAGAAGCTCGTCTTGAAGAGGCAAAAAAGGTAGCAGAAGAAGCTTTAACAGTTTTACGTGATATACGTCTTAAAAATGAAAACATTATTGCTAACGCTCTACATCAGGAATTAGTAGACCTAGGCATGCCAAAAGGGGAGATACAGTTCCATATAGAGGATGAGGATGGCTTATCAGCTTTAGGGGCGAAGTCCATTGAACTGCTATTTTCTGCCAATAAGGGAGAACAATTGTTACCGCTTCACAAGGTAGCCTCTGGTGGCGAATTAGCTCGGATTGCATTAGCCTTCAAATCTGTCTTCCGTAGTGATACGTTCAAGACAATGGTATTTGATGAAATTGATGTTGGTATTAGTGGAGATATAGCTTTAAAGGTTGCTGAAAAGATTCTACATCTCTCTAAGACAAATCAAGTATTCTGTATTACTCATTTACCTCAAACAGCAAGTATTGCAAAGCAACATTACCATTTGGCTAAAATTGAGCAAGATGACCGTACTGTGTCAACATTGTCGGTACTTAATGAAGAGGAACGAGTAACACAAATTGCTTCTATGATGTCTGGTCGAGGCATGTCTTCCACTGCATTGGCAGCAGCTAAAGAACTAATTGACCATTTTAATTGACTAAAATCGCATAATTACTTATACTAATAGTATTAAGTGAATATGTTGATAGAGGTGCGAGTATAAAGAGTAATCATGAGGAGCCGGCATGCATTGATCCATGATAAAAGGGATGCTTGCCGAAGTTCGATGATTGCGACTCATCGTTCTGGTTGTCTATTTAATAGATAGATGACTGTCATCAATTTGAATTGGTGGAGTGCTATCATTGAGCTTTTAGTAAAAGTTATAAGCTATATAAACTATAAGGCCAGTGGATGCATCCACTGGCTTTTTTGGAGGTATATATGATTCGAGTAATGGTAAATGGCGCTGGCGGTAAAATGGGCCGCGAAGTAGTCAAAGCAGTACATAATGATCCTGAATTAACATTAGTAGGTGGTATCGATCCTACAAAGGCAGGTCAAGATGTAGGCTCCGTAGCGGGCATCGAACAATTAGGTATTACAATGAATGCCTCCATCGATGAGGTACTTGATACAAATAAACCTGATGTTATTGTGGATTTTACAAATCCTGCTGTCATCTATGAAAATGCTAAAAAGATGTTATCTGCAGGAATTCATGTAGTTATTGGTACTACTGGTTTAACAGCGGAACAACGCGACGAATTAGATGCTATTGGACGTAAGAATAATGCCAATTGCCTTGTAGCACCTAATTTCTCTCTTGGTGCAGTTATGATGATGAAGGTTTCTGCTGAATTGGCTCCATATTTCCCTAATGTAGAAATTATTGAATTACATCATAACCATAAATATGATGCTCCATCTGGTACATCTATTTTAACAGCCAAATTAATTAACGAAGCTAAGCAAGCTGCGAATGCAACTGCAGCAGAAGATTTAACTCGTGAAAGTTTACCAGGTGCTCGTGGCGCTAAGGTTGATGACGTAACCATCCACAGTGTTCGCTTACCTGGTTACGTAGCTCACCAAGAAGTATTATTTGGTGGCTATGATGAAACCTTAACGATTCGTCACGATAGTTTAAGTCGTCTTTCCTTTATGCCAGGCGTAGTATTAGCATGTAAAAAAATTAGTACTAAAGCTGGTTTAACATACGGCTTAGAGCATTATTTATAATATAAGAGCAAGGAGATATAGTAATGAAAAAACCTAATGTTGCAATTCTTGGTGCTACTGGTGCAGTAGGTGCTGAATTTATTACACTTATTGAAGAGCGTAATTTCCCATATGAAAATCTAAAGTTGTTAGCATCTGCTCGTTCTGCAGGTACTGAACTTACCGTTAATGGTAAAACATATGTAGTAGAGGAAGCAAAGCCTGAATCCTTTGAAAATATTGATATCGCTCTATTTGCAGGTGGTTCTATTTCTAAAACACTAGCACCAGAAGCAGCTAAAAGAGGCGCTATCGTTATTGATAACTCTAGTGCATTCCGTATGGATCCTGAAGTACCTCTCGTAGTACCAGAAGTAAATCCGGAAGATATTTTAAAACATAAAGGTATCATTGCGAATCCTAACTGCTCCACTATTATTATGAGCTTAGGTTTGAAACCACTTCATGATATTTCTCCAATTAAACGCATTGTAGTAAGTACATATCAAGCAGTATCTGGTGCTGGCAAAGAAGGTATTGAGGAACTTGAAAACCAAGTAAAACAATATACAGCTGGCGAAGAAATGACTGCAAACTTATTACCAACAGGTTCTGCGCCTAAACATTATCCTGTAGCATTTAACCTTTTACCACAAATTGATGTGTTCTTGGACAATGATTACACAAAAGAAGAAATGAAAATGGTTCATGAAACTCAAAAAATTCTTCACGACGACACAATTCAAGTTGTACCAACTACTGTACGTGTTCCAGTGTATCGTTCCCACTCTGAATCTGTTTTAGTTGAAACAGAAGAACCAGTTTCTGTAGAAGCTTTCAAAGCAGCATGTGAGAAATTCCCTGGTTTACAAGTAAAAGATAATCCTGCAGAACAAATTTACCCAATGCCATTATATACATCTAATCAAAACGACTGTGAAATCGGCCGTATTCGTAAAGACTTATATAATGACAAAGGTATGAATTTCTGGATTGTAGGGGACCAAATTCGTAAAGGTGCAGCACTTAATGCGTTGCAAATTGCTGAGTACTTGGTAGAAAAACAAGCATTTTAATCTATCAAGGGGAGGACAGATATGAAAACCTTTGGTCGAGTATTAACGGCTATGATTACATCATTTAATAATGATGGATCCTTAAACATAGAAAATAGTGTAGCTATTGCTAATCATTTGTTAGATAATGGCTCTGATGGCCTCGTTGTATGCGGTACAACAGGGGAAAACCCATCCATGTCTAAAGAGGATAAATTAGCATTATTTACAGCTATTGCTAAAGAATGTGGTCATAAAGGTTCTATTATTGCTAACGTAGGTTCAAATGACACAAAATCTTCTGTAGAATTTGTGAAAGAAGTTTCTAAAATTGATGGAATCGATGGTTTATTGGTTGTAGTACCTTACTACAATAAGCCAAATCAACAAGGCCAATACTTACACTTTAAAGCTATTGCAGAGGCTACTACGCTTCCAATCATGGTATATAATGTACCAAGCCGTGTTGGAACAGGAATTTTTCCTACAACACTAGCACAATTACATAATGAATATCCACATGTATGTGCTATTAAAGAGGCTAGTGGCAATCTTATGATTGCCTCTGAAATCAAACGCTTAATGCCAGGAGAAGACTTCATGGTATACAGTGGGGATGATGGACTTACATTACCAATGTTATCAGTAGGTGCTTGTGGTGTAGTATCCGTTGTGTCCCATGTGGCTGGCAAAGATATGAATGCTATGATTCAAGCTTATGAATCGGGTCATAATCACGAAGCACTTCGTATTCATCAAAACTTAGCTGATATCGTTAAAGCGATGTTTATCACTACAAACCCAATTCCTGTTAAATATGCAGCTCGTAAAATTGGCTTACCTGCTGGTGTATTTAATTTACCGATGTGTGAACCTAGCGCTGAAGAAGCATCATATATTGATAAAGCTTTAGCTGAATATGTAAAATAAAATATACAGATACTAAAAACAGTAGCTATCATATGTAGCTACTGTTTTTTTGTATCTGTATATAGATTGTTAAAACTTAATAGAGAACTAATATAAAAATAAAACGGCTACAATTTGTAGCCGTTTTTTATTAAATTCTATCCCGTACAAGGCCAATCACAAGGCCTTCGATATGACAGTCATCTACGATAATAGGGTCAAAATTATCATTTTCTGGTTGTAAACGAATATGTCCATTTTCTTTATAGAAACGTTTTACCGTTGCTTCATCATCAATACGAGCTACAACAACATCACCATTATTAGCAGTATTTTGATGACGTACAATTAGCATATCACCTTCATACATACCAATGTTCATCATGGATTCGCCTTGAACGCGTAGTAAAAAGCAGTCAGAATCACCAGTTAATTGAACAGGTAATGTAAGAGTAGATTCTAAATTTTCTACTGCTGTAATAGGCATACCTGCTTGTACAGTGCCAATAAGAGGAACTTGTTTTAAACCAGCCCCTAAGAACTCAAAATTATCAGAACTTGATGTTTCATTACCATCTACAGAAATAGAAGGTTTTGTATCCTCTAGTACTGTAATAGCACGATTTTTATTAGGATCCCGTTTAATATAACCAAACTTTTCAAGAGCATTCAAATGAGATTGCACAGTAGAAGTAGAACTAAGGCCTACATGGGTACAGATTTCTCGAACAGTAGGACAACGATATTCATTATGTAATGAGTCCTTAATAAAATCTAATATACGGCGCTGTTTAGTATTAATATCTGTAGCAGGGCGTCTCACGATGAACCTCCATAGTCAATGTAATGTCAAAATAATATTAATATATATGTGGAAAAATTTACTCATTTCGTACTATATAATAAAAACATAAGATAATTACTTATCTTATATACCTATTATAGGCAATTTTAAAAGTTTTTGCAAACATTTGTTCTAAAACTCTTGACCGAACATTCGTTCGTGTGCTATCATATGCATGTAAACAAACAAATGTTCTCAGATATTATGTTCGATATAAATGTGAGGTATGAGATGAAAAATATATTAATGATGCTAGGAATGTGCTTAACAGTATTATTTGGTTATAATATGACAAACCCTGTAACAGATGTAAATACACATGCAGTACGCGAAGTAAAGGTACAAGCAGGCGATACAATGTGGGATATTGCAGCTCGTACAGCTCATAAAGATATGGATGTTCGTGAAATGGTATATGCCATGAAAGAACTTAACAACATCAGTGATTCTGGTACACTGGTACCTGGTACAGTTTTAAAGGTACCAGCACATAAAACTGATAGTCCAGTTAGAGCTTTGGACTATGTGGCTCAAAACTAAATATATATGGGTGTAACCCACACGAAAAAGCAGCTACTCAATAGAGATAGCTGCTTTTTGTTGTTTATTATATGGTATTAACCGATTTATAGTTATTATCTAAATCAACTGATTTATAGTTGTTATCTAAATCGCTTTTCAAAGATTGTTGAAATAGGGTTGTCTACAAACTTATTCGCTTCATTAATATAACGACGAACTATATTTACGCTATGGTGGCGTGTTTGTCTCATAATATTACGTTCTTCCACACCATAGGCTGCGGCAGTCGTTGCAAAGCCATGACGCAAGCTATGAGCTCCATACATGGCAGGATCAAGACCGATAAGAGAAATATATTTCTTTACAATTTCGGCAATCATCTTATCGGATATAGCTGTTTTACGTAACGACATATTTTTAGTAAAACCTCTAAATACAGGACCTTCTGTTATACCAGACGCACGTAACCATTGCTGTAAGGCGCGAACTGCGTCTAAAGGAGAACCAGATAGATGCGGAATCGCCACTACAGCACCTTGACCTTCTTGGTCGGCTTTAGATGATGGTATAAAGATCTCAACACCTTGCGGAGAGAATTGAAGATGTTCTACTGTAATAGACGCAATTTCGCTACGACGAAAAGCACCCATAAATCCGATTAAAAGAATAGCTTTATCACGTAATAGTTGTAATTCAGGTACATCTAGCTTGGTCATACAATCTAAAATATCTTCAATATCCTCTAATAGAACTGGTGTCTTACCTTGTTGGAATGTACCTTTTAAACGTCTAATGCCCCGTAACGCTTGTTTTACGATAGGTGCCATACATGGATTATCCCGATGGCCAGAGGCATTATAATTCTCAGATATAGCGCTAATACGACGAGAAATCGTATTTGCCTTAGCATAATCAGCAAGATCATTAATATAGTTCACTATAGTTTCTGGTGTAGCCGGAAAATAAGATACCTTTTGATAGGTACACCAATCTACGAAATCGTCCCAATCCGATTCGTAAGCATCCACAGTATTTTCAGCCTTAGACAGCAATATACTTTGTTTGGCTTTCATAGACAACTTGGTACTATTCATAAGCGCATCATTATTGCGCAAATAGAAATGTTTTTGTTGTTCCTTAGACTCTGACATAATTCACCCTTACCCCTAAAAATATCAATATAATTGTACCATAGAATAGGTACTTATATGCTATAATTAGAGAATATAATGACTAATTTGGGAGAGTTTATAATACAATGAGTAAAAAATATATAATATTAGGGACTATGCTTGTCCTGCTGAGTACGAGCGGCTGCTCATACATCCCAACAGAAAATATATCGTATGGCGTATTTTACAATGATACTGATTTATCTAATACACCAAAGAGTGAATTACAAGCTCAAATACAAGAACTAAATAGTAAAATACCACAACAGACTATATCCATTGATATGGGGAATAATAAAAAACAACAGGCTACGTATCATGATTTAGGTATTCAAGTAGATACAGAGGCTGTAGTAAAAGCTATTTCTACATATGGGTATGAAGATGATTGGTGGACATTACTTTCACATAGATTTAATGCCTTATATTATGGCCAACATTTTCAAACACAATATAAGCTAGATGAGGTAAAAAGTAAAACTTACCTTACAGAGCTGGCTAAATCAATTGATACACCAGGACATGATGCATATCTAACTATTGAGAATGGTCAAGTTGTATTCCATCCTGCTAAAGAAGGTAAACGCATTGATATTGATGCAACCTTACAAAACCTTAAGGATCAATTACAATCTGGAGAGAGCATTACATCTCTATCTATGGTATTTACCACAAAAAATACTATTAAGGTTACTGATTCTGATTTAAAACCATTAAATACAGTTCTAGCATCCTTTAGTACAGATTTTGATCCAAATAATGAAAGCAGAACACATAACATTCAACTCGCATCTGATAAAATCAATGGTACGTTGATTAAGCCTGGTGCAGTATTCTCCTTTAACGATGTTGTAGGCGAGCGTACTGCTGAGGCTGGCTATGATGATGCACCGGTAATGATTGATGGCAAATTAGTTCCAGGTATTGGTGGTGGCATTTGCCAAGTTAGTTCTACCATCTTTAATACAGCCTTATTATCTGGCATGAATATTGTAGAACGTACACCTCACTTTGAACCTGTTGGATATATTCAAGCTGGTCGTGATGCTACAGTAGCATGGGGCTATTTAGACTTTAAGTTTAGAAATCCATACCAGCAATCCATTTATATCCTCAGCGTGATGAATCATGGTACACTAACCATCTATATTATAGGTACTGCTCAAGACAAGCCTAAAAATGTATCTATTTCAGTTGGTGATCGTAGTGAAATACCAAATAAGACAATTACACGCGTAGATCCGTCTTTAAAAGAAAAAGAAGTACAAGAAGGGCATGTAGGCCTAACAATGAATACGTATAGAACCATAACATATGGTAACTGGGTAACCCAAACTGATTCCTTTGAATCTGTATATGACCCAGTAGATACGATCATAACAATGCCACCTGAAGGTTCAACTAAAAAATCAGATAAAAAGAAACCATAATTAAAGATTTTATTAAATATAGCCTAAACTATTGACCATGATGTATAAATAGTTTAGGCTATTATTTGAACGTAATTGAGAAACCAATATATACATATTACAATGTATATGGAAATCCAATAAAGAATATTGAGGATATAATCTACCCTCAACTATTCTCAATAATTATCATTTAGAAAAGTAGAAGAGGAAACTATGGACACAATCTTACAATTTGATCACTCCTTGATCTTCTATGTACATGACCATCTTGTATATAGTTTTTTAACACCAATTATGGCATTTATTTCAAAAATTACTGGCAGCGGTGCCTTATGGATTGTCATTGCCTTATTATTGATGTTACAGAAAAAATATCGTGTATTAGGCGTAGCTATAATAATTGCATTAGGATTTGTATTAATCATCGGTGACCAAGGTCTAAAACCACATGTAGCTAGATTAAGACCATTTGTAGATTTTCCTAATGTAACAGTACCATTAGAGTCTGCGTTACCAAAAGCAAATAGTTATTCATTCCCGTCAGGCCATAGTTTTGGTTCATTTGCATCAGCCATGACCATTTACCTAGGCTTGAGTCAAATAGCGCCTCAGAAGCGATATTTGGGAATTATAGCATTACTTGGATCATTAGTAGTAGCATTTTCTAGAGTATATCTATTTGTACATTATCCAACAGATGTATTAACAGGCTTAGTATTGGGCATTATCGTAGGCTTCATTGCATGGAAGCTTGCAAGAATCGGTTGGAACTGGTGGACTAACCGTCATAATGATGTAGAATACGAACCATACACATTTAAACGCAAATAAGCTTAATAAGCTAAAAAACTATATAACATAAGGGATTGGGCCATATAGGCCCAATTTTCTTTATATAATTACTTCCGATAATATATCGTTATCGGAAGTAATTTAAAAACAAATAAAAAACTAGCCTATATATCTATAAGCTAGTTTATTTACATTTCAACCCATATAAGC
>NZ_QSDY01000063.1 GCF_003463825.1 Veillonella sp. AM51-8BH | reverse complement strand
AACTCTTTGGAATATAGAATAACATAGATTTTATCTACATTTGTTGTATAATATGTATAGGATATTTAAAAAAATTAGATATTTTTGTGAAAGCTTATCCTTGTCTAAATTTAATTAGAAGTTTTGTACATTTTATATGAGATTCATGCTAAATGTACTACTTTCACAAAATGAGTATGATCTTGTGTGGTCATACGGTTTTTGAAAAAGAGAGGTATTTATGCAACACATGCTACGCATGGGTATTGACGTGGGCTCTACAACTGTTAAGGTTGTACTATTAGACGAACACGATAATTATTTGTATAAAAAGTACATACGCCATTATGCGAACATTTTGGACACCGTATATACCTTGCTCCAAGAGGCTCAAGTGGGTCATGAAAATGATCAAGTTCATGTATGTATTACCGGTTCTGGTGGTATGGCGATGGCTGATAAAGTACGTATTCCATTCGTACAAGAGGTTATTGCTGAAACGCGTGCTGTAAAAGCATTGTATCCAGAAACTGATGTTATCATCGAACTTGGTGGTGAAGATGCGAAGGTAACCTACTTAGGTCAAACGGCAGAACACCGTATGAATGGTTCTTGTGCTGGTGGTACAGGTGCTTTCATCGACCAAATGGCTACTTTATTGCAAACTGATGCATCTGGTCTTAACCAATTGGCCATGAATGCTGATACAATTTATCCAATTGCAGCACGCTGTGGCGTATTTGCTAAAACAGACGTACAAGCTTTGTTAAACCAAGGCGCATCTCATGAAAATATTGCAAAATCCGTATTCCAAGCGATTGTAAACCAAACAATTGCGGGCCTTGCATGCGGTCATAAAATTGAAGGTAATGTAGCGTTCCTTGGCGGTCCATTGACATTCTTGTCTGAATTGCGCCAATGCTTCTGCGATACCTTAGAACTAGATGAAGCGCATCGCATTATCCCTGAGAATGGTGAATTATTCATCGCTTTAGGGGCGGCTTTGATGAAAGAAGACTGTCGTGAGATTACAGTTGGTCAATTAACAAAAGAAATTGGTGCCCTCATCGGTATTCCTATGGAGGCTACAGATCGTGTAGAACCTCTATTTAAAAATGAACAAGAATTAGAAGAATTCCGCGCTCGTCATGCTAAGGCAGTAACGCCAAAAGCAAATATTGAAGATGCGCAAGGTCCTTGTTACCTTGGTATTGATGCTGGTTCTACTACACTTAAGGTAGTTCTCATCAATAGTAATAAGGAAATTATCTTCTCTCACTATGGTCCAAATCATGGTAAACCATTAGAAAAATCTCGTGAAATAATCGAGAAAATTTATGAACTGTTACCAAAAGGTGCTTATATTGCGCATTCTGGTGTAACTGGTTACGGCGAAGCGTTCCTTAAACGCGCCCTTGGCATCGATATTGGTGAAGTAGAAACAATGGCTCACTATCGTGCAGCTCGCTACTTCTGCCCTGATGTTTCCTTTATCTTGGACATCGGCGGTCAAGATATGAAATGCTGTAAGGTTCGTGATGGCTATATCGAAGATATCGTATTGAACGAAGCATGTTCCTCTGGTTGTGGTTCCTTCATCGATACATTCGCATCCGGTCTACGCATTCCAATCGACCAATTCGCGAAGGAAGGTTTGTTGGCATCCTTGCCAATCGACTTGGGCTCTCGTTGTACTGTATTTATGAACTCTAAGGTTAAGCAGGCTCAAAAAGAAGGTGCTACGGTACAAGATATCGCAGCAGGCCTTGCTTACTCTGTTATTAAAAATGCCCTTTACAAGGTTCTTAAGGTAAAAGATCCTAAAGAATTGGGCGATCATATCGTTGTACAAGGCGGTACATTCTACAATGAATCCGTATTGCGTGCCTCGAGAAATTGATGGGCGTAGAGGTAATTCGTCCTGATGTATCTGGCTTGATGGGGGCTTATGGTATGGCCCTTCTTGCAGCTGAAACGGCAGAAGAGTTACAAAAGGAAAAAAGTACTTTGCTCGATAGCAATGGCCTTAACTCCTTACAAGTATCTACGACAATGCGCAATTGTGGACTTTGCTCTAACAATTGTATGCTTACCATCAACGCTTTCTCCGACGGTCGTACCTACGTAACGGGTAACCGTTGTGACCGCGGTGCAGGTGGTATGATTCAAGAGGAACGCAAAGCAGTTCCTAACTTAGTAGACGTTAAATTGCGTCGTTACTTCGACTACTACTTAAAGAAAAATATTCCAGAGTTCGAAGGTAAAATGCGCGTAGGTATTCCTCGCGTCCTCAATATGTACGAGGATTTCCCATTCTGGTTTACATTCTTTAATACACTTGGCTACGAAGTAATCCTTTCCGATTACACTACAAAGGACCAATACAACAAGGCTATCGATACAATCCCATCCGATACAGCTTGCTATCCAGCAAAAGCTGTTCATGGTCATATTCGCGATCTTGCGAATGCACAGGTAGACTTTGTTTGGTACCCTTGTATTCAACATGGCCCTAAGGAATTTAGCCGCGACAATAATTACCATTGTCCAATGGTTATTTCCTACCCAGAACTTATTAAAAACAACATGCAAGACGTGTTAGGAGATACTCCATTCCATGCACCATTCTTGCCGTTGTCTGATAAGAAATCTCTTGTTCCTGCTCTTGTGAAAGCATTGGACTTCTTAAACCTCAAGAAGAAAGATATTGCTAATGCTGTAGAAAAAGCTTGGGAAGAACAAGAAAACTGTAAGGCTTCTTACCGTGAAACGACAAAGAAAACTGTATCTCGCCTCGTAGCAGAACAAATTCCTACCATCGTATTAGCTGGTCGTCCATATCATTTGGACTCCGGTATTAACCACGGTATTCCAGAGCTTATCACATCTCTTGGTATGGCTGTTCTTACAGAAGATGGTGTTGCTCCACTAGGCAATGAAATTAAGCATTTACGTGTTGTAGACCAATGGTCCTATCATAGCCGTTTATATCGCGCTGCTGAATTCGTAAGTAGAACAGAAGGCTTCCAAATCGTTGAACTTAACTCCTTCGGTTGCGGCCTCGACTCTATCGTGGCGGATCAAGTAAAAGATATACTTTCAGCAAACCATAAAATTCATACCTTACTCAAAATTGACGAAGGTACAAACCTTGGTGCTGTAACCATCCGTTTGCGTTCCTTGCAATCCGTAATGGAACGTAGCTTGCGTCGTCATCATAACCCAGAAGCCCCAGAAGTGGTGGAAGAGCAATTACCAACGTACGATTATAATCGCGTTGTGTTTACAGAGGAAATGCGTAAGACTTATAAAATCTTGGTGCCACAAATGTCACCATTGCATTTTAGTCTCTTAGATCCAGTCCTCAAAAACGAAGGCTATGACTTTGAAATGTTGCCAGCTCCAACGCGTGACGACATTGAAGTGGGCTTAAAATACATCAATAATGATGCATGTTACCCAGCGATTATCGTTGTAGGTCAGCTCATGTCTGCTTTACTATCCGGTAAATATGATATCAATAAAACAGCTGTTATCATCTCCCAAACAGGTGGTGGTTGTCGTGCTACAAACTATATCGGTTACTTGCGTAAGGCTTTAATCGATGCTGGTATGAAGCAAGTACCAATCCTATCCCTTAATGCGAGCGATATGGAACGTCAACCAGGCTTCAAATTGACAAAAGGTTTCTTGCATCGTATGATCCAAGCGGTTGTTTACGGTGATGCTCTTATGCAATGCGTATTGGCTACACGTCCATACGAAACTAATCCAGGCTCTACGGATGCATTATGTGATTACTGGATTAAAAAATTACAGCAAAACATTACATCTGCAAGCCTTCGTCAGTACAATAAGTACATCAAAGAAATCATTCATGACTTTGATAACTTACCGGTTAATAAAGATGTACAAAAACCTCGCGTTGGCGTTGTAGGGGAAATTTATGTTAAATTCCATCCGAGCGCTAACAACCATATCAATGAACTCATTGAAAAAGAAGGTGGCGAAGTTGTTACATCTGGCCTATTAGACTTCTTCTTGTACTGCGCAATGGATAGCACATACCGTGCTAAACACCTTGATGGTACATGGCTATCTGGCTTCTTCGGTACATTGGCACGTGAAGCCCTTGAACTCTACCGCTTGCCATACGCTAAAGCCGTAGCAGCCTCTAAACACTTTGACCCTCTACAACGTATGACAGAAGTAGCAAAAGAAGCAGCTCAATTCATCGGACTTGGTAACCAATGTGGTGAAGGCTGGTTCCTCACAGGCGATATGATTGACCTCATTGAAAAAGGGGCAAAACAAATCGTATGCTTGCAACCATTCGGTTGCTTACCAAACCACGTAACAGGTAAAGGCATGGTAAAAACACTATCCGCTGCCTACCCAGACGTGCGCATTGCGGCAATCGACTACGATCCAGGCTCCAGTGCAGTAAACCAAGCAAACCGCTTGAAACTATTATTATCGACCATGTTTGAATAAAGGAGTGCTCCGTTATATTTTCAACGGGGCCCCGTTACAACTGCATATCATTAGTATAGAAAAAATACAGCCCTCTCTTGGCTCAGGTACGTCACTACGCTCCGTAAAATCGCTGCAAAGAGGGCTGTATTCTTTTCTCCTACAATCAGTTGGACAGGTGATTTCCTTTATTGTGCCTTATATTTTCGGAAGGGAAAGAATAGTGCCAAGTTGATATTTTAATGTGTAATATATATAGTTTATTGCTTTGGTTGATGCTCTTAAGTCGTAATGGGACGCCTTCATAGAAAATGTTAATAAAAATAGCACCACCTTTTTCGCAGCGATTTTACGGAACGTAGTGACGTACTGAGCAAGAAGAAGGTGGTGCTATTTTTATACTTAAATTTATTTAATTGTAATTGGGCCCCATTACGACTTAGAGGGATTAAGGCTATAATATTGTATTAACTAATATAATAAGAGTGGCACTATTCTTTTTCAACTAAACCATATAGGCACAATAAGGAAAGCACTGCACATACTAGCATTGTTATCCCCATTGGTACACCTGTATGATCTCCACCAATGCCAACGAGTGGAGATACGATGCCTGCAGCGAACATGCTGGCAAAGCCGAGTATGGCAGAGGCACTGCCTGCCATTTTCCCGTAGTTGGTCATCGCCATAGAGAATGAGGCGGAGCCGAATAGGGATACGGTACATACGGTAAAGAATAGGATGGTTGTTACAGGGATGAGTGACCATTCGAAAATCATAGCAATTAAGAATAGTAAGGAACCAATTGTAAGTTGCCATAGGCTGAATGTTAGTAATTGTTTAGCTGTTATAACATTACTAACACGACTACTAATGGCACTAGCTAAGACAATACCACAGCTGTTAATACCGAAAAGATAGCTAAATTCTTGAGCGGAAAGATTAAAAATATTTTGGTATACAAAGGATGAACCTGATATATAAGCAAAAAATCCGCCAAAGGCAAATAATTGTATTAATGTTTGACCTAAGAATGGCTTATCTTTGATGAGGGTAATATAATTTTTAACTGCTACACCTACACCGCCTGTAATACGTTTTTCTTTTGGTAAGCTTTCACGGAATAGAAGTGAGCCTACTAATAGAATAGCAGAGAATACTGCTAGAATTACAAAGATTACACGCCATGTAGTGAATAAGAGCAATTGGCCACCTATGAGAGGGGCAAGTACTGGAGCTAAGCCGTTAACCATCATAAGTAAGGCGAAGAGTTTCGTCAATTCTTGACCAGAGGCAAAGTCTCGAGCGATAGCCTTGGCAATTACAACACCTACAGATCCAGTTAAACCTTGTAGGAATCTACCTAGTAAAAGTATTTCGATGCTAGGTGCAAAGGCACAAATGATGCTAGAGATGACACATAGTAAATTGCCTACGATGAGTGGTAATTTACGACCCATTGTATCGCTAATAGGGCCACCAAATAATTGGCCTAATGCAACACCAAAGGTCATAACACCAATGGTCATTTGAATATTAGATGCGGTTGTATTTAATTCGCCAGGCATAATCGGCAATGCTGGTAAATAAAGATCTGTTGCGAGCGGTGTTATGGCTGTTAACATGCCAAGGAATACTACCAAGATAAAGGAAACCTTAGCAGAATTTTCTTGATTCATATAATCCTCCTATCTTAAAATGGGAAAAATAAAAGCCTGCGAATCGCACTTCGCAGACTGCATTTAATTTTTTCTATTTGATACGATGTATTGTAACATGATTAGTAGATAATTTCTATAGATTTTTCTTAATAAGAATTATGATTTGCTATCTTTTCTCTTATCGATTACAATAAGTTATATTATTTATATCTAAAAGCATCAATTTGGTTTATGTGTGTAGGAGAGAATTATATGAAAAAAATGGTAAAATCTTTGATTTTGACTGTAGTAGCTGTCCTGAGTAGTACTATAGTATCCTCAGTGGAAGCTATTAGTTCTGATGAGGCCGTACAAAGTGCATTGGCACGCGTACCAGGTGCAACGGTTACTAATGTAACTGAGTTCAATCGCGATTATGATCATGGCCGTTTAGAGTATGAAGGTGAAATTCATTACAATGGTTATGAATACGACTTTGAAATTGATGCAGATACTGGCACATTTACAAAATGGGAAGTGGAGCAAGAGGTCTACTAATAGACTGAGAGCTTATAATGTGTAACAATGTGGATTAACTCCTTAAGGTTGTATTACTTGGAATATCCTAATATATAACAATAAAAAAGAACAGCTCATTAAGAGCTGTTCTTTTTATGTTACCAAATCTTAGAAGAAGAAGTGGTGAATTTCATGGATGAAATGTTGACCGAAGAAGGAGATACAACCATGCATAATGATGAAGATCAAGAAGTATTTGAACGCGCTGTTCATGATAACGCTTGCTTCGATTTCATGTTCTAAGTTGTGAGCTTCTTCAGCGTTAATTTCTTTGTGGTTTTCTAGGTATGCTTTCAAAGCAGGACCTACGGCACCAATAGAAATCGCGATGGATTGTGGAGACAACATTTTGCCGATACCAGCTGCACCGGAGTTAACTGCTGCCAACCAGAAGCCAAGGTCTTCGAAGTTTGTAGGATCTAAACCTTGAGCTGCAGCGATTTGAAGTGGGCCAAACAATACGTTGGAGTTTGTACCGGAACCAGTCAAGAAGGCACCCAACGCACCTACGATAGGAGCGAATAGAGGATACAAGGAACCTGTACCAGCAACCATTGCTTTCGCAATATCTGCAGTCATACCAGAGTAAGTCATCAATTTAGCTGTCATAACAACTGTGATGATTGTAAGGTATGTGAATTTCAAGTTTTTAACTGTGGAACCCAATGTACCGAAGATTTCGCCAGCTTTTGCTTTTTGGATGAAACCACCAACAATACCAGCGATGAAGATCATGATACCAGGAGTTGCAATCCATACGAATGTGTAAGGTTTTGCACCAGCGCCTTGGTAAATAGGTACAGATGTTTTAATGGATGCAAGAGGACCATTAATTGCAGGGAATAATTTGGAAGTTAATAACAATAATACGAAGATTAAGATGAATGGCATTGCGGCAATAAGGCCTTCGCTACCAGAAACTTTAGGAACTTCGCCAGTTTGTTTAACTGCATATTCAGGGTCATTAGGAGGCATAATTTTTGCACAACCAATGATAACTGCCATAATTACGATGGATGCAGAAATTACGGATAATTCTGGACCCATTACAGCGTTGATTATAGTTTCAGGAACAGCTAATGCTAAACCGGAAAGTAATGTAACAAGGAATACGCCTTTTAACGCTTTGATACCGCCACCAATAATCATAACAACGAAGAATGGAGCGATAAGGTTAAGTAAGAATAATTGTACGGAAATGAATGTACCTAAATGGCTTGGATCAAGGTTTGTTAAGGATGCCAATGTAGTTGTTGGAATACCGATAGAACCGAATGTTGTAGGTACGGAGTTAGCAACGAGACATGCGATGATAGATTTTAGTGGATCAAAACCTACTGCAACCATCATAGCAGCTGGAATTGCAACGGCAGTACCAAAGCCAGCCATACCTTCCATGAAGGCACCAAAGCCCCATGCAAGTAACAATGCAAGTACACGAGTATCAGATGTTACAGAAGAAAGCATTGTTTTAATAGTTTCCATTGCTTTCGTATGTACTACCAAGTTATAAACGAAGATAGCAGCTGTAATAACTAATAGGATTGGCCAGATTGCCAAAGCGGCACCTTCAAGGGCACCAGTGACCATAATGAATGGGTCAGATTGGAATGCTGTAATAGCGATGATGAAAGAACCGATTGCAGCAACACTTGTTGCTTGCCATGCAGGTAATTTCAAGATGGATAACGCTACGATCAACCAAATGATTGGAGATAGCGCTAATAGAACGGTGATAGCACTCATTTCTAAAATCATCCTTTCAAGAAAAATAAAAATATATGCTTAACAGGACGATGTAGCTTAATCAATTTAATTGATGAGTAAATCGCTATTGTATTAAGTTGTAAAAGTTCAGTTAAAATAAAAGCTTACAATAAAATAACAGATAAACTTATCATAAAAATTAATATATCTCTTAAAATTTTTTAACCTCATGGTTTTTGAGGTTAATGAGATTAAAAAAATATAAGAGAGGGGACATAAACAGTGTTTATGTCCCCTTCTTTACTGACTACATGTCCACGTTAGGGCCTTTGTAAGGTCTTAGGTATTAGTAGTTACCTTTGAACATTGTAGCAGGAGCTTCTGGTACATAATCGCCGAAGTAGGATTTGAAGTCTAAACCTAATTCATTGCAAAGGTCTTGAACTTCAAGCATTGTACCGTTAAGTACAGGGATGCCTTCAGCTTTAACTTTAGCAACAGATTCATGTTCTTTTTCGCCATGAGTGTAGATACGGTCTTGACCTTGAGCTTTAGGAGCTTCACGTAATTCTTGTAAGAATTGGGAGAAGTGTTTTTTGATTTCAGCTGGGTCACCGAAGAATTCAGGGTTGATAGCCATGAAGCCGTGGCAGATGTTGGATTTACCGCCAACCATACATTTGTTGGAAGTACCGCCTTGAGACAAGATGGAGGAGAATAATTCAGCAATCATGCCGTTACCATAACCTTTGTGGCCGCCAAGAACTTCTGTAGCACCACCTAAAGGAAGGATACCGCCGCCTTCATGACGGGAGATGTTGCCCAATACTTCAGCTGCATCAGTGGAAGGAACGCCGTCTTTGTTAACAGCCCAACCATCTGGAGTAGCTTTGCCCATTTTGTTGTACATTTCAAGTTTACCACGAGTTACTACTGTAGTGGAGCAATCGAAGAAGAAGTCAACAGGATCAGCAGGTACAGTCCAAGCGATAGGGTTGGAACCAAGCATAGCTTTACGAGCATATACAGGAACCATGATTGCTTCGGAGTTTGTACAAGAGAAACCGATTAAGCCTTGGTCGGAAGCCATTTTAGCATAGTAACCAGCGATACCATAGTGGTTGGAGTTACGTACGGATACGATACCAACACCGGATTTTTTAGCTTTTTCGATAGCCATTTCCATAGCTTTGTGGCCCAACAATTGGCCCATGCCGTCATGACCGTCGATAACTGCGGAAATTGGAGTTTCTTTTACGATTTCAGGTTTTGCGTCGATTTTGATCAAGCCATTAGTGATACCTTTGTGGTAACGAACCATACGTTGCATACCATGGCTTTGAATACCGAACAAGTCGGAAGTCAAAAGTACGTCTTGGATGATGTCAGCTTCTTTTTCGGAGAAACCGAATTTTTGGAAAGCGTCCATGCTTAATTTTTTCAATGTTTCATAAGGGAATAACACAGTGTTTTTTGCGTCTGCCATCGTTAAAACCTCTTTTCAGAAAATATGTACCTGATATAGTAACTCCAAATTTAGATATCATGAAATTAAGATGATTTCTTATGAGCTCTATATCCTCTCAAATGACAATGTCAGTATAGCACAGAAAGATGTGAGATTGAATAGTCTTACAGTCTGAAACACATTACTAAATACGCATACGTACCGGTGATGTTTGTCACATATTCCTAGGGCAGTTACTGAAACAACTGATTATACCTAAAACTATATGGTTATGACTTTTAGTTATGATTGCATATTTTTTTTATAGATTTGCAGTATTTTTATAGAGCTTATTAGTATATCTGTTTAGGCTTTGAGTAAGAATGAGAATGGATAAATATCGATAAAACTTGAAATGTTCAGTATTATATATAAAAAAATATTGATGAG
>NZ_QSDY01000062.1 GCF_003463825.1 Veillonella sp. AM51-8BH | reverse complement strand
ATGTATGTGTAGAATTATTATTATTTAATTTTAAATACATATTGAAATTTTTGATATAAGGTTGTAAAATAAGCATATAAGTTATGTAATTTACTCATATTAACTCTCACGGAGGTATTATATGTGCTGGTGTGACATCGTAAGTAAAGCCAAAATTGGCAGTTTAAAACATTTAGGTAATGGTATGGAAGGTTCCTTAAGATTCTTAGCTGAAATTATTGTAGGTCTTAGTATCCTTCGTGTATTCGTTAACTGGATTTTCGGAGTTTAGACCTTACAATTAAATATAATATATAAAAGACGCTTAGTATGCTAAGCGTCTTTTTTGTATATATTAAGTTTCTTAGGTTTATATCTTTACATACTACACTAGATCATATTATTGATATGCTTCGCTGCAATCAATATATTCTATAATCAGTTGGCAGATTTGACCATCTTTATCAAAGGCCCAGTATACAGGATATAAACCATCTCCAAAGCCGGATTGAATCATAGGTACTGTTAATTCAGTTTCAGGAATTGTAAAGTTAATCCAATCCCCTTTAGACCGTTGGAATTGTGGATATGCCAATGCATTTAACTGGAACAAATCACTGTAGTAATCATCATAGATATTCTTGTCAGGATAGTTTGTATGCCATTGATCATAGAACCTTCTATAAGTTTCGATAGTTTCTGCATCAACTACAGTAGCAAGTCCAGAATCTACAGGGAATCCGATGTAGCTTTCACCATCATCAAGATCTGTTAAGTCTTCCGTACCTTTTAAAGCCAATTCATAGTTCACAGGCTCATTGCCACTAAAAACAACACGGCTCGCCACATAGCGATACTCATTTGGTTCCATTTCAATAATTTTTGTTTCTAACAAATACGTACCTGGTTCTACCGTTCTAATATACGTATCTGGTTTATTAGGTAATGTTACCAAAGGATCACAGCACGTAATATGGCCTGTTGGGAATGTTACAGTCCACATAGGTAATGTATGTAAGGGGAATCCTTTTAGCTCTTTACGGTTAAATAAATCATGATATGGTACGGTAGGTTTTAATTTGCCTTCAGAACCTAAACGGTTAAACGTTTGAATCCATTCACTTGTCAATTTAGATTGTTCCATATTACTCCTCTGCTTCGTGTTTACAATGAATATACTCGCCCTCTAACACTTCATATGCTGCTGTTTTGCGTATAATTTGTTTAACCAATGTATCTAATTGGGATCCATTTGTATAGTCTGCTGGTGCATAATAGCGTATACGGTGATGACGCATCATCTTATATACCTTATCTTTATCCTTTTTAATAGGATCATACACACCGATAGAATGGCCTCCATTTGCGTTAACAAGGCTCATGCAAGGAATATCTGTATCACTATCCCCAATGTAAATCATATTGCGGAATGGGACACGTTGGTCCTCAGGCTTAATATAATCGTTAACGCCTGTATCATTAATATCTAGAATTCCCTTTTGAATACGGAATAAAAACTGAGTTTTATTCGTATAGTTAATTGCTTGCGCAGGCCACACAGCTACGCCCTTATCATCGAACATAAATGCACTGGCATAGATTTTAGTGAAAGCTCCCTCTTTCGCCATTTCAGTGCCTTCTATCATCTCTTTCAATCCAGAAGAGATAATGTAATGTTCAATGCGTACGCCATGTTCTAATCCATATTCTCGAATACGTTCAAACCAAGTGCGAACACCGTCATACAATTCTACTTGATTCCCATATTCCATGAGCTTTTCTTTAGTTACATAAAAGCGACCTACTGCTTCTTGAATCATCTTGTACATATAGGCCAAGTTATTATCCATATCATTTTTCTTAGCCAATTGATTAGATTCTTGCCAGAACTGCTTGATTTGTTCCTCATCATAGCCAACAGATTGAATAAAACCTTGTGCCTGCATATCGTCTGGTGTTAAGGTCTTATCAAAATCGTAGCACATGGCAAGAACTGGCATAGAATCTTCACGTGATACTAGGGATGAATCTTTAGTATCACTTTTGTAGGTTATCATACGACACCTCCTTGTGATAATAAAACAACTAAACAATTAATAAGTCTATTCACTCTCTTATATTCCTGAGGTGTCCCTTTGACAACCCCCTTTGTTATCTATTTTACACGATACGTCAACGAAACAGGCGTTATATAGCATCGTAATTCCAACTAAAATAGAGTTTCTTGCCTGTAATTTGTATCAATAATCCAGCTTTTTTCCGTGCTTTCTTTGATAATTACTGTTTTTGGAAGCTGTCCAATAAGTAAACTAGACTTAGGATCATGTAACATACGATTGTGCCGAACTGCCGCCTGATTTGTATTGGCATAACAATAGCGACAGAAATGACTACAACTATCATAGGCACCTATATCACCATGTAAATAACAATTACATTCTGGTCTTGCTGGTGTCCGTTTAGGTGCTTTTAACAAAACATTCCAAGCCCGTTCATAACAATCTAAGGTTAAACACCCTTCCGTATTAGCCCCTAATTCCTTAAATACATCCCCTTCTCCGCAGGTTTTAAGGTCCATATTGCAGGAGTGAGCAATAGAAATTAACTCCTTAATAATGTTATGTTGTACATCAACACTTGGTCTAAAGCCTTCAGGAAAGTTCTGAGCTACCTTATCAAATATATCTAAGAAACTTACAACTACCGTATCCGTATATCCTTTGAGAGCCTTAGCCATGTTATAAAAGCTTTCAAAATGGAAATCTATTGTATAGTTATGGTTTAAAATAATAGGGTCATAACGCCACACCATGGATTGAGGATTAAGTCTCGAAGATATTTGTTTAAAACCCTCTATTACAGAATCTGCTTTTGGTACATAGGGCTCAATATCTGGACCATAAGGAGTTATGGTCATGTGCCAAAACTGCCGATAATTATTTATTTCATGTAATAAGGGAATGAAAGGCAAAGGATTTTTAGTACAAAACGCAATACCATCTACCACATCATGATTAATGGGATACCGTGTTATTTGCATTGGATTATAGGGATTGCGAACATCTACAAATCCTTGATGAACACGATTAATCAACCATTGTCCATAAAAAGCAGGAATATCCGTACGTTGTCCCGTCTGTAAAATCATAGTCCTGCCCTTTCATAAAACAAAAATATAGATGTATTATATCATATTCAATATTAATAATTTATGTAGCAAGTGTGATATTTATAGTATGGTACATTCTCATTTTATGGTACTATTAAGTGTATTAAAAATGAGGAGAAGAAAAAGATGAACGATATATTTGAAAAAAATCATCCTATGAAGGATGACAAAGAGTTTATTACCTCTTATTGGAGCGATCGAGCGCGTGATTTCGGTTCTTTACGAGCTAAAGAATTGGAAAGCCCTAAACTTAAACTTTGGCGCGATGAATTGATGAGCCATATTTTTGATTCTGACCGTTCTTTACGTATTTTAGATATTGGCTGTGGCGCTGGTTTTTTCAGCATTATTCTCTCTGAGTTGGGCCATACAGTACATGGTATCGATATTACGCCTAAAATGATTGATGAGGCTAATCAACTTGCTGAGTCTTTACAATCTAATGCTACCTTCTCCGTTATGGATGCAGAAAACCTAAGCTTTGATACTAATACCTTTGATATCGTTGTGGCTCGCAATGTAACATGGAATTTACCGCATCCGGATAAAGCCTATGCTGAATGGTTACGTGTCATCCGTCCTGGTGGTTTAATTCTTAATTATGATGCGGAACATGCACGCAATCATCATGATTTACCACAATCTGTGCATCATGCACATGAACATGTTAGCAATGAATTAAAGGAACGGTGCCACACAATCTACCATATGCTAGAAATTTCATCCTACACACGTCCACAATGGGATAAGGAGCTACTCACTAAAATGGGTGCTAGCTCTGTATCGATTGATCCTACTGTAGGTCCTCGTATTTACAGCGAAGAAGATGAATTCTACATTCCTGTACCTATGTTTTTAGTAAAAGCAATAAAATAGATATTTAATAACAGACTAATAAGGTCAGTAAAAACTAATATTACATAATACAAAACCCACTCTATGAAATATCATGAGTGGGTTTTCTTTATATGCTAATAAAATTACTAACGTATATACGTTAATAGCAATGAATATAGTTGTTACTACATATTAGTTTTTAAAATATTCTTGAGCTTTTGTAATTTCTGAGCGAAGTTTTTCTTCATCAATAGTAAGCAATTCTTTATCTTTCATAAGAACTTTGCCGCCTACAATTGTAGTGTTAGCATCAGAGCTATTAGCAGAGTATACAAGAGCAGCTAAATCGTTATAACGAGGCATCCAGTGCATGCCAGATACATCATACAATACGATATCTGCCCGATACCCTTCAGCTAAAACACCAAGATCTTTATATCCTAAGGCCTTTGCACCTTCTACAGTACCCATATTCCATGCAGCTTGTGCAGGAATCGCTTTAGGGTCATAGAGACGCGCTTTATGCAATGTAGCAGCAAGCCGTACTTCTTCAAGCATGTCTGCATTATTATTAGAAGCAGAACCGTCTGTACCAAGACCAACTGTAATACCTTTAGCAATCATTTCAGGCACTGGTGCAATACCACTTGCTAATTTTAGATTAGATTGTGGATTGTGTGCAACAGCTACATTATTCTCTGCCATAATAGCCATATCTTCGTCTGTCACATGAACACAATGTGCAGCTAATGTAGTATTCCAGAATAGGCCTAAGTCATGCATATGAGCTATTGGAGTCTTGCCAGTAGCTTTAATAACATTCTCTACTTCCCCTTTTGTTTCAGACAAGTGCATATGAATGCCACAATTTAATTCATGGGATAAGTCAATAACCTTTTCCATATAGTCGTCTGGGCAAGTATATGGCGCATGTGGGCCCAATAATACCTTGATGCGGTCATTATCAAAGCCATTCCACGTGCGGAATAAATCAGCATTTTCAACTAATGCTTGATCTGCTGTTGGAGATACACCGGCTAAACCACGAGATAGTACGGCGCGGATACCGGTTTCTTTTACTACCTCAGCTGTAGTATTCATAAAGAAATACATATCGCTAAATGTTGTAGTACCAGAGCGTAACATTTCAGCCACACCTAGTTGTGTACCATAACGTACATACTCGTCGTTAAGCTTGGCTTCAGTTGGCCAAATTGCAGTTTCTAGCCAATCCATAAGCTCAAGATCATCTGCATAGTTTCTAAATAAGCCCATTGCAATGTGCGTATGAGTATTGACTAAACCTGGTGCAGCTAATTGGCCTTTACCATCTAGTACTTCCTTTGCAGAATCTTTTGCTTTTTCAATATCACTATCCTTTAAAATAGCGGCAATATAACCATTTTCAATTTCAATGGCATGATTTTTAAGAACGCCCTCATTAGTTAGGACGTCTACATTGGTAATCAATAAATCAGACATAGTCTTTCCTCATAGGTATAACCGAGCTAAAGTAGCTCGGTTATATTAGTAAAATTAGAAAACTAATACATCTAGCACATTGTTGTATAATATAAAGCTATTAGCTTTCTATTAAATGTAGATGTAATTCGATTCGAAATTAATTTACTTTTGTAAGATAATCGATTTGATCTTGCGTTAAAGAATCTAAATCGTAACCCATGGAATTCAATTTTAGTTTAGCAATTTCAGCGTCTAATTCATGAGGTAATACATAAACCTTAGGTTCCATATTTTTGCCATTATGTAAAATATGTTCTGCTGCAAGAGCTTGCATAGCAAAGGATAAATCCATGATTTCTGCAGGATGACCATCACCAGCAGCAAGGTTTACAAGGCGACCTTCAGCCAATACATAGAGTTTGCGACCATCTGCCATAGTATAGCCTTCAATATTTTGACGAACACGTTCATGACTTACTGCAAGATCAGTTAGATCAGCTACATTAACTTCACAATCAAAGTGACCAGCATTACATAAGATAGCTTTATCTTTCATTACTTCGTAATGTTCTTTCACGATTACATCTTTACAACCTGTTACAGTACAGAAGATATCCCCTACTTTAGCAGCTTCAATCATAGGTAATACTTTGAATCCATCAAATACTGCTTCAATCGCTTTAATTGGGTCTACTTCTGTTACATATACATGAGCACCAAGGCCTTTTGCACGCATAGCAACGCCTTTACCGCACCAACCATAACCAGCAACAACTACATTTTTACCTGTTACGGTTAAGTTAGTAGTACGCATAATACCATCCCAAACAGATTGACCTGTACCATAACGGTTATCAAAGAGATATTTACAGTAAGAATCGTTTACTGCAATCATAGGGAATGTCAATTGTTTTGCATTCTCTAAAGCATAGAGACGATGTACACCTGTAGTTGTTTCTTCACTACCACCTAAAAGGCGTTCCTTAGCATCTTGGCGAGTTGTGTGTAACAAGTTTACCAAATCGCCACCATCATCGATGATAATGTGCGGTTTGTGATCAAGTGCCTTATTAAGGAAATTGAAGTATTCTTCTTCAGTACAATTATACCAAGCATATACAGTAAGGCCCATATCAACGAGACCTGCAGCTACATCATCTTGTGTAGATAATGGGTTAGAACCAGTTACGATAACATCTGCGCCACCGCGTTTTAAAACAGTAGCTAAGTATGCTGTTTTTGCTTCCAAGTGAACACTTACAACGATAGTTTGACCTTTGAAAGTTTGTTCTGCTTCAAAGCGGTCACCCAATGTATTTAATGTAGGCATAAAGTTGGAAACCCAGTCAATTTTCTTACGGCCTTCTGCGGCTAAATTAATATCTTTAATTAAAGATTGCATAATATCTCCTTTTACTCATACAAGTAGATTCAATAAAAATATGTATCGTTAATCCACTTGGATTTTTTTGTTACTTAGATTCTACGATCTGACGTAGCTTATCAATAGACTCTTCGTAGTTTGGTTTTAATACACCTTCTTCAGTAATGATGGCAGTCACCAATTCATGTGGTGTCACATCAAAGGCTGGATTAAGCACATCAATACCATTAGGTGCTGTTTGAACCCCATGCAACGATGTGACTTCATAATCGTCGCGCATCTCAATAGGAATATCAGCACCATTTTCAAGGGTAAAATCAAATGTGCTATATGGCGCTGCTACATAGAATGGAATGTTATGGAATTTAGCTAGTACTGCTACACCATAGGTACCAATTTTATTGGCTACATCCCCTTTTGTAGTGATGCGGTCAGCACCGACGATAACGGCATCAATAAGTCCATGTTGCATCGCATAGGCCGCCATATTATCAGTCTCAAGAGTAACAGGGATACCATCCTCATGAAGTTCAAAAGCAGTAAGTCGAGCACCTTGTAATAATGGTCGTGTTTCATCAGCATACACGCGTTCTAATTGTCCATTTTCATGTAATTTACGGACAACACCTAGTGCTGTTCCTAAACCACCTGTAGCTAGTGCACCAGCATTACAATGAGTTAGAATGCGAATATTTTTTTGACCTTCAAATAGAGTTGCTCCTGCTTCAGCCATACGACGGTTCAATGACACGTCTTCTTCGTGAATTGTAATAGCCTCTTTTCTAATGAGATCTACTACTTCACTCATAGAAGACATACTTTCAACATGATTTTTTACAAGAGAAATAACACGATCTACGGCCCAAGCTAAGTTAATTGCGGTAGGACGAGTTTCCTTTAAGGTCTCACTAAATTCATATAACTTGTAAGTTGTTCACTAAACGGAACCTCCAAACGGCCTGCTTCCATAGCCGCTAAAATGAGGCCATAACTGGCAGCAACACCAATAGCAGGTGCGCCACGAACGCGAAGCATTTTTATAGCTTCAGCCACTTGTCGCCAATCTGTACAGTGAACATACGTAATTTCAGTAGGCAATTTAGTTTGATCTAATAGTACTAGCGTATCTTTACGCCATTCAATATTAATCATACCTTCTCCTTCGATGAACTATTATGTTTCGTTATGAATGGATTATAGTTTAAAGCCACCATATTCTTGCATGCGATTATGCGCGTCATAACGAGCATCTACATCGATTGCATCAATAGCACCTAAAATAAGAGATTTAAGTTGAGCAGCCATGTCGCCCATCATTTCTACCACTTCACCATGTGTCAACGCAGATTCAGAAATACCTGCTGCATAGTTTGTAATCATAGAAATAGTAGCATATGCCATTTCTGCTTCATTAGCTAAGTTTACTTCCGGTACATTTGTCATACCTACTGTATCACCACCGAGCATGTGGAACATTTTAATTTCCGCTGGTGTTTCAAAACGAGGACCTTCTGTACAAACATAGGTACCGCCATTATGAATTGTGAGACCTTGTTCAGTCCCTACCTTTTGAAGAATGTCACGTAATTCAGGGCAGTAAGGATTTGTAACATCAAGATGTGCTACTGGACGGTCACCACCTTCATAGAATGTAGTGATGCGGTTCTTTGTGAAATCTAAGAATTGATCAGTCAACACAAAATGACCAGGCTTAAAGTTTTCATTTAAGGAACCTACAGCTGTCGTGGAGATAATAAATGTAACGCCTAATTTTTTGAGGCCCCAAATATTAGCACGATAATTAATTTTGTGTGGAGGAATTGTATGATCTTTGCCGTGACGAGCAACAAAGATTACTGTTTTCCCATGGTATGTACCTTGTACATAATCTATTTCACCATATGGTGTCATTAAGGATTCTTCATGAATATTTTCAAAGATGGATGGATCATAAACGCCAGTACCACCAATTACGCCAATTGCACTCATTGTGACCTCCTATTATTAATCACTCTATCTTTTATTTTCTCATAGAATAGAAAAACAGGCTATAGGAAAAACCTAGTAGCCTGTATTTTTTCAACATATTATAAAGTTTTATTGAATTGGACCTTTAGGAGCAAACATATCTTGTAACTCTTCACGTGTGAAATGATATTTTTCATTACAATAGTGACAAACAAGCTCTGTTACTTCATCTTCTAGAATAGCCTCTTTATCTTCTTCTCTTAATGTCATAAGTACGGCACCAAAGCGATCGCGACCGCAACGACATTGGAAATGAATCGGTTCATTATATACTTCATTCACAGTTAAGCCATCAAGAACGCGTTCCATAAGGCCTTTACCATCTGGATTTGCTTTCAAATATTCTGTAATTGGGCCTAATTCATTAATATTCTTTTCTACTTGTGCTAACGCTTCATCTGTAGCATCTGGTAAAGCTTGTACGATAAAGCCACCAGCTACAACTGTATGATAATCTGGGTCTACCAATACACCTAAGCTAATAGTAGAAGGTACTTGTTCAGAAGCATATAAATAATAAGCCAAATCTTCTGCTACTTCACCACTTTGAATTGGACTTGTAGAGGTATAATCTTGTGCTAGTTGAGTAAAGCGAGTAACTTGTACTTCACCATTATGTCCAACAGCAGCACCTACATCAAGCTTACCAGCTCGTTTTAAAGGTACATCTACATGTGGCTCATCCACATAGCCACGAACTGTATTATCTGCAAAAGCATCTACATGAACAACGCCTAGAGGGCCATCACCTTTAATACGCAAACTTACATTTTCATGATTTTTAAAATCACCAGCTAATAAAATAGCCCCAGTCATAGCACGACCTAAAGCAGCTGTTGCTACAGGCCACAAATCGTGACGCACGCGAGCTGTTTCAACAGTATCTGTTGTTACCGCTAAAGACATACGGACCCCTTCGCGGGTCGTAAAACGTTTTATATAATCCATTCTATCATTCCTTATTTCTAATTAATAAATCGTACACACTTAATAGTGCTTATATAGTATATCATGTCATAGAATTACTTTTCAATAATAGGGAATATATGTTCGTCTACTCTAATTCCAAATTAAAAGAACATATATTCGATAAATCATAACCACCCGTAGAACGGGTGGTTTGCTCTGACCCTATAAGGGTCTTTCTCCAGTGGTGGCCCTCTAAAGAGGGCTTTGAATGATCTGACAACCACTCTATTACCACTGGCTGCCCCCTACTCGGGGGCTTTTATTTTGCCTATTTTACCAGCTCACCCGTAAACGGGTCGGTATATTCTTTAAAGTTTAATGTATCTTATGCTATATCTTCTTGTAACTGATTGCGAATATACTCTTTTATCGCTCCTTCATATCGTCCTACCGTATCCACATAATATCCTCTACACCAAAAATGTCTATTTTAAATTTGCGTGTTTATCGAATATCATGAGGCTACTTTTGCTTTTTAAATATCCCATAAAACTTGATACGCTTAAATGTGGTGGAATTGTTACTAGCATATGTATATGATCTGGACAGCATTCTGCCTCGATAATTTCTACATTTTTTCTCTTACATAAATCTCTTAGAATTTTACCTACATCAGCTTTTATCCGACCATAAATTATTTGTCTTCTATACTTTGGAGCAAAAACAATATGATATTTACATCTCCATTTACTATGTGATAAGCTTTTTA
>NZ_QSDY01000061.1 GCF_003463825.1 Veillonella sp. AM51-8BH | reverse complement strand
TATATTATTGTACTATAGGGTGTGTAATAATTAAACCAATAAAAGATAAAGGTTTTATCAATATGGAAATTGTTACAAAAAAAATTATTTATGAAATAATATATTGTACTATAGGGTGTGTAATAATTAAACCAATAAAAGATAAAGGTTTTATCAATATGGAAATTGTTACAAAAAAAATTATTTATGAAATAATATATTGTATAGAATATTGTTTGTACAGAATACATGAAATGACTTTTATGTATACAAAATACATGCTATAATGAGCGCGTAAGATAAAACCGTTTCATTGAAATACTATTTTGTATAAAAATAGTAGAAAGAGGATTTATTATGAGAAAAGAACATGATTTCTTAGGTGAATTAGAAGTAGCTGATGAATTATATTACGGTGTACAAACAATTCGTGCATTAGAAAACTTCCATATTACAGGAAAACACTTGGACCAAGATTTTATCAAAGCCTTGGCAATGGTAAAAAAAGCATCTGCTTTAGCGAATATGAAAACTGGTCGCTTAAATGTATCTATTGGTAAAGCTATTGTACAAGCTGCAGACGAAGTAATTGAAGGTAAATTTGCTGATCAATTCCCAGTCGATCCAATCCAAGGTGGTGCAGGCACTTCTGTAAATATGAACATGAACGAAGTGTTGGCTAACCGTGCATGTGAAATTTTAGGTCATCCAAAAGGTAGCTACGATATCGTAAGCCCTAACAACCACTGTAACATGGCGCAATCCACAAACGATGCGTTTCCAACAGCTATTAAAGTATGTGCTATTTTGAAATCTAAACCTTTACTTGAAGCATTACAACGCTTAGTTGATGAACTTGAGAAAAAGGCTGATGAATATAGCGGAATCTTGAAAATGGGTCGTACTCACTTACAAGATGCAGTGCCAATTACATTAGGTCAAGAAATGGGTGCTTATGCATCTGGTATCCGCCGTGGTATTAAACGTATTAAATCTGCTGTTGAAGGTGCACATGTGATCAACATGGGGGCTACTGCTGTTGGTACAGGCCTCAATGCTGAACCTAATTACATTCACGACGTAGCGTATGAACTTAGTGAAGTAGTAGGCGAACCATTCTATACAGCTGAAAACTTAATTGATGCTACAAATAATACAGATATCTTTGCAGATATCTCCAGTGGTTTAAAAGTAACAGCGCTTGTTTTGATTAAAATGGCTAACGATTTCCGCTTGATGGCATCTGGTCCTCGTTGTGGTATTGGGGAATTGAAATTACCAGCTCGTCAACCTGGTTCTTCTATCATGCCAGGTAAGGTTAACCCTGTTATCGCCGAAGTATTGAACCAAGTTTGTTACCAAGTTATCGGTAATGACCTTACAATTACATTGGCTGTAGAAAATGGTCAATTTGAATTGAACGTAATGGAACCTGTATTGGCATACAACTTGTTCAATAATCTTTGCTACCTCAAAAACGGTGTAAATACATTCGTTGATAAATTGCTTATCGATCTCGAAGTAGACCGTGAACAATGTGAATACTGGTTAAACCGTTCCGTTGGTATCGTAACAGCATTGTTGCCACACCTTGGTTACGAAACAGCATCTGCACTTGCGAAAGAAGCATATGAAACAGGTCGTGCTATCCGCGATATTATTTTAGATCAAGGCTTATTGACTGAAGACGAAATCAATCATATTCTTTCTCCTAAGGAAATGACTCGCCCTGGTATTGCTGGTGCCAATCTTTTAAAACAAAAAGGCAACTAATATAGTAAGTTGTTTTGATACATGAATAAAGCATGAAAATGAAAGACTGTCAACCCTTTTGGTTGACAGTCTTTTTTAATACTGATAGAATTATATATTGCAAAAGTAGCGTTTCCTGCTTTTGGATATAAAACTATAACTTGAATAGTGATGAGGTTTTCTTCCAAGGTTGTGCTTGGTTAATGGAAAGCAAGGTTATTTTAAAAATAAAATGGGCCTTGCTTTATTTGGCGTTATCTGAGCAGGAAAACTGAGACCTGTAAGATGTCTTTTCCGTGCCGTTATAGAAAATGGTAGACCAGTGTGTTTTGATAGGGGTGAAAGCAAATATGTTCAAACCTGAACAGGTAGGCAAACGAACTCGTTATACGTACGCTAAAATTAACGAAGTTATCAAGATGCCGCATTTATTGGACATTCAGCGTAAATCGTATGAGTGGTTCTTGGAGAGTGGTTTACAAAATATTTTCAACGATATTTCTCCGATTAAAGACAATTCAGGTAATCTAGTACTTTCTTTCGAAGGTTTCAGCTTAGGTGAACCTAAGTATGATATTAATGAATGTAAAAACCGTGATGCTACTTATGCAGCACCACTTCGTGTAAATGTTCGCTTGGTAAATAATGATCCAGAAAATATGGACATTAAAGAACAAGAAGTATTCATGGGCGATTTCCCATTGATGACTGATACAGGTACTTTCATCATCAATGGTGCAGAACGTGTTATTGTATCCCAATTGGTACGTTCTCCAGGCGTTTACTACAATAAAGAAATCGATACAATGGGTAACCGTTTGTACGATTCCACAGTTATTCCTAACCGTGGCGCATGGATTGAGCTTGAAACTGATGCAAGCGAAGTTGTTGCTGTTCGTATTGACCGTAACCGTAAATTACCAGCTACTGTATTGGTACGTGCATTGGGTTGGGATACTAATGAAAGCATCCTTGACCTCTTCTGGAATGGTAAAACTGATGAAGATGGTTTACCAGTATATGATGAACGCATCGTTCGTACATTAGAAAAAGATACAACTCAATCTGCCGATGAAGCATTGGTTGAAATCTATAAAAAATTACGTCCAGGCGAGCTCCTACTGTAGAGTCCGCTCGTAACTTGTTCGATAACTTGTTCTTCGATGCACGTCGTTATGACTTGGCGCGCGTTGGTCGTTACAAATTGAACAAAAAACTTGGCTGGCGTCAACGCATGTTGGGTCAAACATTGGCACAACCTATCGTAGATCCAGAGACTGGCGAAATTATCCTTGATGCAGGTGTACAAGTTGGGGAAGAACAACTTGATATCGTTGCTAATAGCCATGTATTCGATGGCGAAGGTTTCGCTGAATTCTACATCGTAAATAACGATGGTGTAGAGTCCAAAGTTATCTGTAATAACTGCAACTTGCCATTCGATCACCGTACAGTAACTCGCGAAGATATGATCGCTAACATCTCTTACTTGCTCAACCTTATGGATGGTGCAGGTCATACAGATGATATCGACCATTTGGGTAACCGTCGTCTTCGTTGCGTAGGTGAATTGTTGCAAAACCAATTCCGTATTGGTTTAACTCGTATGGAACGTGTTGTTCGTGAACGTATGACAATTCAAGAAATCGAATCTATCACGCCTCAAGCGTTGATTAATATTCGTCCTGTAGTGGCAGCAATCAAAGAATTCTTTGGTTCTTCCCAATTGTCTCAGTTCATGGACCAAACAAACCCATTAGCAGAATTGACTCACAAACGTCGTCTATCTGCCCTTGGCCCTGGTGGTTTATCTCGTGAGCGTGCAGGCTTCGAAGTTCGTGACGTGCATCACTCTCACTATGGCCGCATGTGTCCAATCGAAACTCCAGAAGGTCCAAACATCGGTTTGATCAACTCCTTGTCTAACTATGCGAAAGTAAATGAATTCGGTTTCATTGAAGCTCCATACCGTAAGGTTGAAAAAATCTATGGTACAGGTGAAGATGCAGACAAAGTTATCAAGGTTCGTGTAACTGATTCCGTTGTATATATGACAGCAGATGAAGAAGAAGGCATGACAATTGCCCAAGCGAACTCTCCAATCGATGCTGAAGGTTACTTTACTAATGAACACGTAGCTTGTCGTCGTGGTCATGATGTATTAGAAGTTACACCTGATAAGGTTGACTACATGGACGTTAGTCCAAAAGAAGTTGTATCCATTGGTACAGCTATGATTCCATTCCTTGAAAATGACGATGCTAACCGTGCCTTGATGGGTGCGAACATGCAACGTCAAGCGGTACCACTCTTGCGTGCGCAAGCTCCACTTGTTGGTACAGGTATGGAATATACAGCAGCTACTGACTCCGGTGTTTGCGTACTTGCACGTGAAGCCGGTAAAGTTGTACGTTGCTGGGGTAATGAAATCCACGTTCTTCGCGATAGCGATGGTCGTGTAGATACATACCGTATGAATAAATTCCTTCGTTCTAACCAATCCACATGCTTTAACCAAAAACCAATCGTTAATCGTGGCGATCATGTTGTAAAAGGTCAAGTGTTGGCTGACGGTCCTGCTACTGATGGCGGCGAATTGGCATTAGGGTATAACGTTCTTGTAGCGTTCATGCCTTGGGAAGGTTATAACTACGAAGATGCTATCTTGCTCAGTGAAGAACTTTGCAAAGAAGATATCTATACATCCATTCATATTGAAGAATACGAATGTGATGCGCGCGACACTAAATTAGGTGCTGAAGAAATTACTCGTGAATTGCCTAATACTGGTGACGACACTCTTAAAAACTTAGATGAAGAAGGTATTATTTGCATTGGTGCAGAAGTACACCCTGGCGATATCCTAGTAGGTAAAGCTACACCAAAAGGCGAAACTGAACTTACTCCAGAGGAACGTTTATTGCGCGCTATCTTTGGCGACAAAGAACGTGAAGTTCGCGACACATCCTTGCGCGTACCTCATGGCGAATCTGGTAAAGTAGTAGACGTTAAAGTCTTCACTCGTGAAAACGGCGACGAATTACAACCAGGTGTAAATAAACTTGTTCGCGTATACATCGCTCAAAAACGTAAGATTCATGAAGGCGATAAAATGGCGGGCCGTCATGGTAACAAAGGTGTCGTTTCTCGCGTTATGAGAAAAGAAGATATGCCATTCCTTCCAGATGGTACTCCAGTACAAATCGTATTGAACCCATTGGGCGTACCTTCTCGTATGAACATCGGTCAGGTTCTTGAAACTCACTTGGGTTGGGCTGTTCAAGGCTTAGGTATGAAAATCAAAGCTACAGACCTTCACATTCAAAATGTATTGAAAGAAGCTCGTACTGATGCATCTTATTGGGAACAAATTGATGCTATTCGCGGCTTATATGCTGAAATTGAAGAATTAGAAGCAAAAGCTAAAGAAGATGTGACAGTTCCTCATTTCGACATCGATGAAAAAATTATCGACTTGAAATCTCAAATTCTTGGCCATGTAGAATCTGCAGCGCAAAAGAAACTTGAAGCTCTTGGCGGCGAAGCTCGTTATCAAGAACTTAAAGCTATTGAAGCTAAATACAATGCACTTCATGTAGAATTCTTCGACTCTGAAGAAGATGCTCCAGAAATGGATCCAGCTCTTGTAGAAGAATTAGAAGCTATTAATAAAGTTAAAACTACGTTGAACCATATTGAATCTGCTCGTGCTAAACGCGTTGAAATTCGTCAAGAACTCGAAGGCCTTGGTTACGATTATGAAACATATGGCATGCCAAAACCAGATGTAGCAGGTATTCATATTGCTACACCTGTATTTGATGGTGCGCATGAAAAAGATGTATTTGAAACATTAGGCATTGCTGGTCGTTCCGATGATGGTAAAACAGTATTGTACGATGGTCGTACTGGTGAACCTATGGATAACCGTGTAACTGTTGGTTACGTATACATGCTTAAACTCCATCACTTGGTTGACGACAAAATCCATGCTCGTTCCACAGGTCCGTACTCCCTTGTTACACAACAACCATTGGGCGGTAAAGCTCAGTTCGGTGGTCAACGTTTCGGGGAAATGGAAGTTTGGGCTCTCGAAGCATATGGCGCAGCTTATACACTTCAAGAGCTATTAACTGTTAAGTCTGACGACGTTGTTGGTCGTGTGAAAGCATACGAAAAAATCGTTAAAGGCGAAAACATCCCTGAACCAGGTGTACCTGAGTCCTTCAAGGTATTGCTCAAAGAACTTCAAAGTATTGGTCTTGATGTAAAAATCTTGAATGAAGATCAAGAAGAAGTTGTTATGAAAGAACTTGATGACGAAGATGAAGTGGTAGAAACTGGCATTGAAGAAGTTATGGATGGCAGTGCAGTAGAAACTGATGAAGTAACTGTAGTAGAGCCAGAAGTAGAGGAAGAAGCACCAGCTAATAACGGCGGTGAAGACGATATCCTTAGCCAATTGGCATTCCCAATGGGCGATTCCTCTAACGATGAAGACTAAAACTATCTATAAGGAAGGGAGCGATAGTAGTGCTAGACGTAAATGAATTCGATTCCATGCGAATCGGTTTAGCCTCTCCAGAGCAGATCTTAGCTTGGTCTCATGGGGAAGTTAAGAAACCTGAAACTATTAACTACCGTACGTTGAAGCCAGAACGTGATGGTCTATTCTGCGAACGCATTTTTGGACCAACAAAGGACTGGGAATGTCACTGCGGCAAATATAAACGCATTCGCCATAAAGGCGTAGTCTGCGATAAATGTGGTGTAGAGGTTACACGTGCAAAAGTACGTCGTGAACGTATGGGCCATATCCAATTGGCTACTCCTGTATCTCACATTTGGTACTTTAAAGGTATCCCATCCCGCATGGGCCTTATCCTTGATGTATCCCCACGTTCCTTGGAACGCGTATTATACTTTGCTTCCTACATCGTAGTAGATCCAGCTGGTACTCCATTGGCAAAACGCCAATTGTTGTCCGAGCAAGAGTACCGCGAATATGAAGCTCAGTTTAACGAAGACGGTTATACTATCGGTGGTAAATCCGTCGTAATCGAAACAGTAGCTCAACGTAACGAACGTTTAGCTATCGTTCGTGAAGCACAACGCAAAGAGCGCTATAATGCTGCTCTTCGCGATGATGCAACAATCCCAGAAGCAGATAAAGAATACGAAGAACTAACTCGTGAAGAGCGTTATGAATTAGGCGCTGCTGAAGAAGTTCTCTTCGCATGTATCGATATGGGTGCTGAGGCTGTAAAAGCTCTTTTAGCAGAACTTGATCTCGAAGCATTGAATGCTGAATTGCGCGAAGAATTGAACACTGCAAGTGGTCAACGTAAAATTCGTGCGGTTCGTCGTTTAGAAGTGGTAGAAGCATTCCGTCAATCTGGCAATCGCCCAGAATGGATGATTATGGATGTTGTTCCTGTTATCCCACCTGAATTGCGCCCTATGGTTCAATTAGATGGTGGTCGTTTCGCTACATCTGACCTCAATGATTTGTACCGTCGTGTTATCAACCGTAACAACCGTTTGAAACGTTTGTTAGATTTAGGTGCTCCTGATATCATTGTGCGCAACGAAAAACGTATGCTTCAAGAAGCTGTTGACGCATTGATTGATAATGGTCGCCGTGGTCGTCCTGTAACAGGTCCTGGTAATCGTCCATTAAAATCCTTGTCCGATATGCTTAAAGGTAAACAAGGTCGTTTCCGTCAAAACTTGCTTGGTAAACGTGTTGACTACTCCGGTCGTTCCGTTATCGTAGTAGGTCCTGAACTTAAAATGCACCAATGTGGTTTGCCTAAAGAAATGGCATTGGAATTGTTCAAACCTTTCGTTATGAAACGTTTGGTAGAACGTGGTCAAGCATCCAACATTAAGGCTGCTAAACGCCAAGTAGAAAGAATCGGTCCTGGTGTATGGGAAGCCTTGGAAGAGGTAATCAAAGAACATCCAGTTCTCTTGAACCGTGCCCCTACATTGCATAGACTTGGTATCCAAGCCTTCGAACCAATTCTTTGGGAAGGCCGTGCTATCAAATTGCATCCATTAGTATGTACAGCCTTCAACGCCGACTTTGACGGTGACCAAATGGCATGTCACTTACCATTGTCCGTAGAAGCACAAGCGGAAGCTCGTACATTGATGCTTTCCAGCCATAATATCTTGTCCACTAAGGACGGTAAGCCAGTAGCAGTACCTTCCCAAGATATGATCTTGGGTACATACTACTTAACAGTTGTACGTGAAGATACTCGTGATAAAGCAAAAACATTTGCTACTTATGATGAAGTAATGCTTGCATACGAATCTCATATTATTGGCTTGCAAGATATTCTTTATATCCGTTTACCTGACCATGGCCGTGTAGAAACAACGGCAGGTCGCTTAATCTTCAACAATGCGCTATTCCCAGAATTGTGGCAATATGAAAAACGTGAAGATGGCACTTACTCTTTAGGTAAGGTTATGGATAAGAAGACAGTTGGTAAATTGGTTGACCAATGCTTCCAATTGTTTGGCAATGAAAAGACTGCAGAACTCTTGGACCGTATTAAATCCTTGGGTTACTCCTTCGCACGTCGCGCAGGTATGACTGTAGCTATTGCAGATATTAAAGTACCAGAAGTAAAAACTGGCTTGTTAGACACAGCGGAACAAGAAGTAGAAAAAGTATCTCGCTTGTATCGTCGTGGTCTTATTACAGAAGAAGAACGTTACCGTAAAACTATCCAATTGTGGACTCAAGCAACAGAAGATGTTACTGATGCCATGATGGATAATATGGCGCGCGATAAAGATGGCTTCAACCCTGTTTACATGATGGCTATCTCTGGTGCCCGTGGTAACAAACAACAGATCCGTCAGCTTGCTGGTATGCGTGGTTTGATGGCCGATCCATCTGGTCGTATCATCGACTTGCCAATCAAAGCAAACTTTAAAGAAGGCTTGACTGTATTGGATTACTTTACATCCTCTCATGGTGCTCGTAAAGGTTTGGCCGATACAGCGCTTCGTACAGCTGACTCCGGTTACTTGACTCGTCGTCTTGTTGACGTATCTCAAGACGTTATCGTTCGCGAGGACGATTGTGACGTTGTAGGTATCGATCTCGTTCGTGAACGCGCTCGTTTGGCTACATCTCCACGTCAAGCATTGGAATTGTTAAAAGATAAACTTATTGGTCGTGTATTAGATAAAGATGTAGTGAATGTAGAAACAGGGGAACTTGTTGTACCTTCCGAAACTATCTTAGACGAACAATGTTTAGCTGATATTGCTGAATCCGGCGTAACATCTATCGCATTGCGCGGTGTACATTTAGGTTCTGATAGCGATATCAACCATACTAACTTGGTTCAAAAAATTATTCTTGGTGAAAGCGATGACAGCATCCGTGCAACATTGAAAGAAACTATGGTTCAAAATATGTTGAACAAGGATACTGTACATGCTATCGTTGACAGCGAAGGTGTAGAAATCTTCCCTGCTGATACACGTCTCACTGAAGAAGGCATCGAAGCTATCCTTAACTCCGATGTAAAAGAAGTACAAGTACGCAATAACGAAATCCACGGTATCGAAGTGGAGGCAATCGTTGAGGGTACTGGCGTTATTGAACCATTAAAAGATCGTATCGTAGGTCGTATTGCAGCTGAAGAATTGGTTAATAAAGAAACTGGCGAAGTTATCGTTCCTCTTAACGGTGAAATCACAGAACCATTGGCTGATGAAGTTGTAAAACACTATGAAACAGTTAAAATCCGTTCCGTATTGACTTGCCGCAGCCCTTATGGCGTATGTCGCAAGTGCTATGGTCGCGACTTGGTACAGGTGGTCAAGTTCAAGTTGGTGAAGCTGTAGGTATTATTGCAGCGCAATCCATCGGTGAACCTGGTACTCAGTTGACAATGCGTACATTCCATACAGGTGGTGTCGCAGGTGACGATATTACACAAGGTTTGCCACGTGTCGAAGAATTGTTTGAAGCGCGTAAACCAAAACGTAATGCTATAATCGCAGAAAATGAAGGTACAGTTCGCGTTGTACCTAACGAAGGTAAAAAAGGTACTAATACAATCTTTATCACTGGTGAAGATGGTATTGAACTTGATTACCTCATCCCTTATGGTTCTCGCATTATCGTTAAAGACGGTGATGTTGTATCCTTGGGCGCACGTTTGACAGAAGGTTCTATTAACCCTCATGACATTATGCGTGTAATGGGTACAGAAGCAACTCAACGTTACCTCGTTTACGAAGTACAAAAAGTATATAAATCTCAAGGTGTAGAAATTAACGATAAACATATCGAAGTTATCGTTCGTCAAATGCTTCATAAAGTAAAAGTTGAAACAGCTGGCGATGCAGATATGCTTCCAGGGGATATGGTCGACGTTAATACCTTTGACGAAGAAAACCGTCGTCTTACTCTTAATGGCCGTGAAAATGCTACAGGCAAACGTACATTGTTGGGTATTACTAAAGCTGCATTGGCTACGGATTCCTTCTTGTCTGCTGCGTCCTTCCAAGAAACAACACGTGTTCTTACCGACGCTGCTATCAAAGGTAAAATCGATCCATTATTGGGCTTAAAAGAAAATGTAATCATCGGTAAATTGATTCCTGCTGGTACTGGCATGAGCCGTTACCGTAAGATTGAGGTTGTTAAAAACACACCTGAAATCATCGATATTACAGAAGAAGCTGCTGTAGAAGAATAATCTATTGCAATAGAAGAGAGCGTGCCTTAGGGCACGCTCTTTTTTATAGATACTAAATTTCTCTGTTAAGATGTAATTGTCAGAAAGAATAAATAAACCTATACGTTTAATAATATAGATATATTAAATATGGTTAATAAAAATTGAACTAAAAAATGACTATTTAT
>NZ_QSDY01000060.1 GCF_003463825.1 Veillonella sp. AM51-8BH | reverse complement strand
TATATTTGTAATGTTTAAATATGTACCAAAATTTACTCGTTTCATTTATATCTCATATAACTTTAAATATGTACCAAAATTTACTCGTTTCATTTATATCTCATATAACTTTCACTATGTTTTCACATATAATCTTTATACTAGCAATAGTTGATTGAGATCAACTAAGGAAATGGAGGTCTACTGCAAATAACTTTTACCTGTCCCTTTTACAAATAATACAAACAACACAACACAAAACAATACAACACATAAAACAACACTTAAATACACAACAATACTCTCCCTGTGTATAAACAAAACAATACATATACAAAACTCTCTAATTATATATACCATCTCCCGTATATATAAAGGTAAAAGTTAGGTAGACATAAGAGCCCTTGAAAAAGGGCTCTTTTTCCTTTTAAATTCACTATTATTTCATTATTTTAAAGCGCTTTGTTTCTTGACATAGGGTCTATTTTTTGTTAAACTAATCAAGTATCAAGCACGGCTTGATGAACATAGGGGTATAGCTCAATTGGTAGAGTAGCGGTCTCCAAAACCGTTGGTTGTGGGTTCAAGTCCTACTGCCCCTGCCAAATTTGGATTGCGGTCTTCGGACCGCATGTCCATAAAATTACTCGAAAAAATATTAAAAAATGCTTGCATAGATTTAAGCGTTGTGTTAATATAAGTGAGTACCAAGTACATGACTCAGTAGCTCAGCTGGATAGAGCGTTTGACTACGAATCAAAAGGCCAGGGGTTCGAATCCCTTCTGGGTCACCAAATTAAAGCATCACAGTAATGTGGTGCTTTTTTATTTTATCTACTTATAGTAATAGTATAATCAAAAGGACTCTACATTCTAATCAGTAGAGTCCTTTATTATATGTACACTTTATATGGCGAGCTTTTAAAAATTGCCAATTAGATAATACTTAGATTATTTTAGCTGACCTGCAGCTACGGCAAGATCTCTCCAATAGATAGCTTGCATATAACCATAAGTATCTGGTTTTAAAGTAATCAATTTTGCTTTAGGTCGTTTTTCCTCGCGTAATACTCTACCTGTACGGGCATCGATAATATTACGTTGTTCTTGGACCCATTGAATTGTATCGGCATCTTGATCAAAGTAATAATGGTTTATGTACTCTGTCATATAATATTGAGCCCCTTGATGGCTATAGGTGCGACCGATAATTTCAAATTTATTACCTTCACCAGCGATAACTTTAACGCGTTGTTCTGCGTAATAGTTTTGACCATTCATACGATATAAGTAGGCATGACCTCTTGCATTCTCTAAGTCAGCAATATTGACTGCTTGAGAGGGCAGGATGCCTAAGATTGTGAAAGCTGCTGCAATTAATAAACTACGCTTCATTTATTCTCCTTATTACTTTGCATGTGGCTGATCAGACTCAGCTACTACATGGACAACTAATTCTTGATCGGAAGGAATCTGAGCCAAAACTACAGGCATTGGTACACTCATAGCTGCGGCTATACCTTTGATTTGTCGCATCGCAACTGGTATTACAGTACCATCTTCTTGTAAGTTATTTTCTAAGGCTTCAATTTCTGTAACTGTTAAGCCTGCTTTTGTGGCGAAGTCTTCAACGGATACACCATTGGCTTCACGATATTCTTTAATGAAATCTCCGATATACATAGATTCCTCCTATTTTTAGATACCTTTATATTGTAATTAAAAATATCATATATGGCAATAGATGAATAAAAGATGAAAAAATAAAAGCAGTGAAGATATCCAAATAGTGTATAACTCATGTTTATATATGTATAAATTAATGGACAGTATAATTGTAAATAAATTTACAAAAATAAATTGACTTAATACGATAGCGGTGTTAATATTAACTCATAGAAAACATCATATTTGGGAATAGGTGCTGAAAAGCATAATAGAGAAGCTGGTTAAATGCCAGCACGGTCCCGCCACTGTATGGTCGAGCGAGTCTAAATTAAGTCACTGGGAAACTGGGAAGCTAGATAAGCGATGACGCCGAGTCAGGAGAACTGCCTATTCAACATTCACCATTTGACCTACGAGAGATAGGGAGGAGAAGTTAGTAGCTCCTTTTTACGTACCCGTAAAAAGGATTTTTTAGTTCTATATAATCTTCATCATTTATGAGTTAGATTGTATTCGAAAGACCTAAATGTCGATGGCATGGTCATGGTGAATAATACCTTCTTGGTATTACCAGCATGACATGTGTTATGACTGTTAATATATTTTTATGGTAAATGTAGGGCATGCATTTATTCATCATCATCCTAAAAAAGAGGCTGACCCAGGATTCTAGTAGTTCGGATTCTGGGTCAGTCTCTTTTTCATTTTACAGTTTATATAATGACCAATATGTAAGGTTAAAATAAGAAAAAAAGAATTAGTTATATAGTAGATATTTAATTAGTCTTATAGTAGATATTTTAGAGGTAACATGAAATTTAAGTTAAATCTAAAAAAATGATTGACGATGAATTATATACATGATATTATTATTTCAGTTGAGACGCGGGAGTGGCGGAATTGGCAGACGCACCAGACTTAGGATCTGGCGCCTTACGGCGTGGGGGTTCAAGTCCCTTCTCCCGCACCAACTTTATTGCACCTTTTGAGGTGCTATTTTTTTTGCCTAAAAATGTTATAATAAATGAGTTAGAACTATTTATTTAAATAATCATGAATACTATATGGTGCAGTATGGATAATACATTAACTAAGCTGCTTTCACAGAACCCATCCTTTGTGGATGGGCTAAACGCATTTCAGCGGAAAGGAAAGTCAGTCATATATGGTCTAAGTGGATCTCAAAAGAGCTTCCTCTTAAACCAAGCTTTTGCTACAGGCCTTACAAAGCCCGTAGTTATCGTAGTCCATGATAAGGACCATAAAGAGATGTGGGAACGAGATTTAGCCTTTTTCTGGCCTAATATCCCAGTCCTATCATTTCCTATAACTGACAATGTGGAGTTTACAACCACTGCTCATAGCCTTGAAGATCAAGGTGCACAAATGCGTGCGTTAGCATTGCTAGCATGGCAAGAACCTGCCGTAGTTATAGCGAATGCAGAAGAGGTTACACAATATGTAGTATCTCCACAATATTTAAAAGGCCAGTCGTTACATTTTTCTTTGAATGATACGATTGAACGCGATACAGCTCTTGAACAGCTTGTCACAATTGGATATGAACGTGTAGACCAGGTGGAACAACGTGGTCATTTTGCCGTGCGTGGGGATATTCTAGATATTTATCCTGTTAATAGTGAACATCCAATACGAATTGAGTTCTTTGGCGATGAAATCGATACATTGCGGTTCTTCTCTGTTGAGAACCAACGTTCCATTGAACAAATTGATTCTTATACAGTGACACCTTTCTTTCTTGGTAAAAGTGATGCAGATTGCACCTTATTGTTCTATGTGAAAGAAGGCACTCTTATTTACGATGAGCCTGGTCGTATTCAGGAAGCATTAAAGAAATTCCTTAAGGAAGATCCAACACATCGTAAAAATCATTGTGACTGGAGTGAATTACAACGTACTGTAGAGGCTATAAATCAAGTAGCTTTCACATTTATGCAACAACGCTCTATCGGTCTACCTGGATTTAATCCAATCGGTATTCAAGGTAAGACGATGACGAGCTTTGAGCGTCAAATTCCGCTCCTAACAGATGAAATTAAGCAATGGCACCGCCTCAATCATCAAGTTGTATTGGTATTAAATAACCAACAACGACGAGAAGGTATTGAACGAGCTCTTGAAGGTGAAGGGATTGCCTTTGTTCATAGTGAGGAATGGATTGCAAAACCTAATACGGTCATTATTTTACAAGGTTTATTGACCGATGGTTTTGAATTGCCAAATAGTCATTTAGTAGTTGTTGTAGAAGGCAATATTTACGGACAACAAAAACGTAAGCTTCGCAACAAGCCTAAAAAGGGCCAAGAAATCAACTACTTTACGGATTTAACACCAGGTGACTATGTAGTTCATAGCATGCATGGTATTGGTAAGTATATTGGCCTTAAAACGATAGAAACAGAAGGCATTCACCGGGACTATATTGAAATCGCCTATGCCGGAACGGATAAGTTATTCCTACCAGCAAACAATCTAGATCAGTTACAAAAATACATTGGCAATGAAGGTGATGTGCCACGCATCCATAAAATGGGTGGCCGTGATTGGGCTAAGGTTGTTACAAAGGCCAAAAAATCCATTGATGATTTGGCAGATAAGCTCGTTGAGATCTATGCACAACGAGAAATTACAGAAGGATTTGCATTTTTGCCAGATCAACCATGGCAGCAAGAGTTTGAAGATGCCTTCCCTTATGAAGAAACGGAAGACCAATTACAGGCTACAGCAGAAATAAAGGCATCCATGGAAAAACCTGTTCCTATGGATCGCTTGCTGGCGGGTGATGTAGGCTTTGGTAAAACAGAAGTGGCTATGCGTGCCATCTTTAAGGCCGTTATGAGTGGCAAACAGGTTGCGGTGCTCGTACCGACAACAGTTCTTGCACAGCAACATTTCCAAACCTTCTGGAATCGTTTTGCTCCGTTTGGGGTCAAAGTAGATGTGCTCAATCGTTTCCGCAGTACATCTGAGAAGAAACAAGTTCTAAAAGGTGTAGAGGATGGCTCTATCGATGTTCTCATCGGAACCCATTCACTACTTAATAAAAAAGTAGTCATTAAAGACTTAGGCATGCTTGTTGTTGATGAAGAACAACGCTTCGGGGTAGCACAAAAGGAAAAATGGAAAGAGTGGGCTAGTAATATTGATGTGCTCACCTTGAGTGCAACCCCAATTCCTCGGACTTTACATATGTCTCTTGTAGGTGTTCGGGAGATGTCTGTTATCAACACGCCACCAGAGGAACGATTACCGGTTCAGACCTATGTGGTGGAATATGATATGAACATCGTTGCTGATGCCATCAAGCGAGAATTGGCACGGGGCGGACAAGTTTACTTCGTATATAATCGCGTTGCATCAATTAATCATATGGGTGAGTTATTAGAAGCAGCATTACCTGGTTTACGCTATGCTATTGCTCATGGTCAGATGACGGGTCGTCAAATTGAAGAAATTATGACGGATTTCTATGAAGGCCATTATGATGTATTATTGTCTACAAGTATCATTGAAACCGGCTTAGATATTCCTAATGCCAACACCATCATCATTTATGATGCGGACCGATTAGGTTTATCTCAGCTATATCAAATGCGTGGACGCGTAGGGCGTTCTCGTAGACGGGCCTATGCATACTTTATGTATCGACCTGACAAAATGCTTTCAGAGGCTGCAGAAAAGCGATTGAAAGCTATTGAAGAGTTCACAGAGCTCGGTGCTGGTTTTAAATTGGCGATGCGAGATTTAGAAATCCGTGGTGCAGGTAATCTCTTAGGTTCACAGCAACATGGTAACATCGCTTCTGTCGGCTTTGGTATGTACGTAAGTATGTTAGAAGAAGCCATTGCGAAGGCTCAAAATAAAGAGGTAGAGCGCGAGGTCTCCATTGATCCAGCCATCGACTTAGAGGTAGATGCCTTTATCGACGATGCGTATATCAAAGATAGTGCACGTAAAATTTCTGTATACCAACGATTGTTACATATCAAATCAAAAGAACAGCTTGATGATATGACAGATGAACTCATTGACCGCTTCGGTACGCCAACAGATCCGGTGGACCGATTATTGCGCATTGCTCAAATTAAAGAGCAAGCACGTTTACTTGGTATTAAAAGTATCGTCCGTAGAGATCAACAGCTTACCATTCATTGGCATGACGATTCCAAAATGGCCGACTGGGATATGGGGGCTGTGCGAGAAGACTTATGGAAAAAGATGAAATTTGCAGACTCCAAGCCAGCCATATTGTATGTGAGCCTTAAAGGCATGAAAGGTTCTATTTTGACCATTACGGAAGCGGTGATGAAGGCCCTTAGCCAGAAATCATCGTCTAAGGAGGGCCTATGAATCGATTTTTAAAAGGTGCTATGATTTTAACCTTGGCTGGGATTATCGTTAAGGTTATTGGTGCTTTCAGTAAAGTCCTTATTGCCCGTGTACTCGGTGGTGAAGGGATTGGCCTATATATGATGGCCTATCCGATTTATCAAATTATCGTTAGTATTTCCGCTGCAGGCATTCCTGTGGCCATATCTATTATGATTGCGGAAAAGCTAGCTAATGATGATATGCGTGGCGTACAACAAGTGTTTTCCGTATCTTTAAAAGTGTTAACACTGTTAGGCCTTGTATTTAGTGTTGCTTTATATGGCAGTGCACAGTGGCTCATAGATTCTCATATTATTACAGATCCTCGTGCATTGCTCGCCATTCAGCTATTATCTCCAGCAATCTTTATTGTTACGATTTTGAGTTGTTTTAGAGGTTACTTCCAAGGCTTCCAATACATGGTTCCTACTGGGACTAGCCAAGTCTTTGAACAAATCTTCCGCGTATCCTCTATGGTGGGCTTAGCCTATTACTTCATTGATAGAGGGTTACACTTAGCGGCTGGTGGTGCAACCTTTGCTACATTCCCTGGCGTATTAGCGGGATTACTCGTATTAATTTACTTTTACTATCGTCAACGTCGTGTACGGGCGCAAATGTTGGCACAGCAGAATCCGAATGCTGTTGGTGAAAGTAATAGTTCTGTAGTCAAACGACTATTTAGTTTGGCCATACCTGTTTCGATGGCCAATATTATGTTGCCTATGGTATCCCTTATCGATACATTCATCGTGCCAAAGCGTTTGATGGATATTGGGTTTTATCTCAATGAAGCGACCACACAATTTGGTTATCTTACAGGGATGGCTACATCGTTGATTGGGTTGCCCATTATTTTGACTACATCTCTAGCTGCTAGTCTTGTACCAGCCGTATCGGAAGCGCATGCCCAAGGTGATGTACAACGTATTGTGCAGCGCGCTGGAACAGCCATTAAAATTGCAAATATGTTTACTATTCCAGCCTGTATCGGCCTCTGTGTGTTGGCGACACCTATATCTAAACTGATATATGCAACACCTCATGCAGGTCCTGTTATTGCTGTTATTAGCTTGAGCATTATATTCTTAGGTTGGCAACAGATTACAGCAGGCATCTTGCAAGGGTTAGGCAGAACTGTTATTCCTATGATAGCCATTTTTATTGGTTTGTTGGCTAAGACCTTCTTAGACTATGAATTGACAGGTACTATTGAGCTAGGCATTAATGGTGCTGCATGGGCAACGAATTTGAATTTTGCCATTGCGGCATTCATAAACTATATATTTGTTAAAAAATATGTAGGATCTGTACTTAATAAATTAGAGCTATTAAAAATTGTAGTGTCTGCCATGGCTATGGGCGGTGCTACACAAGTAGTATATGTGACTACTGTAGAGTTATTCGGCAATGGTGGTGCAGTGGCTGCGGCTATTATTGTGGCTGTATTTGTATATGGTTTATCCTTATGGTTAACAAAGGCCGTTGTAAAAGCTGATATGTATCATTTCCCTGTTATAGCAAGCGCTTACAAGCTCGCCGAGATAAGGAGGAGGCTAAACTATATGAAGAACAATACTGATAAGCCTGTATCGGTACAACCATTAGTAGATGTAGTAAAAGCCTTGCGAGCTCCTAATGGTTGCCCTTGGGATCAAAAACAAACTCATGAATCGTTGCGTCGATATTTCATTGAAGAAACTTATGAAGTAGTAGATGCTATCGATAATAAAGATATGGCTAATCTTCGTGAAGAACTAGGTGATGTATTATTACAAGTTGTCTTTCACAGTCAATTGGCTGAAGAAGCTGGTCAGTTTACATTAGAAGATGTAATTAATGATGTGACTCAGAAGATGATTCGTCGTCATCCCCATGTTTTTGACCCTGAAAATAATGAAAAATCATACAGTTGGGATGAATTAAAGGCACAAGAAAAGAAAAATATACAAAAATCTGTATTAGATGGTGTATCTAAAAGTTTACCTGCTTTAGTGGCGGCTTATAAGTTGCAAGAAAAGGCTGCAAAGCTAGGTTTTGACTGGGATGAGCTCGATCCGGTTTGGGCGAAAGTTTCCGAAGAAATGGGTGAATTTAAGGAGGCTATTGCCCAAAAAGATAGAGAAAATATGGAAAAAGAAGCGGGAGACGTGCTTTTTTCCTTGATTAATCTATTAAGATGGTATAAAATAAGCGGTGAAAATGCACTAAATCGCACAAACACAAAGTTCCGACAGCGTTTTTTACATGTAGAAGCTTGTGTTAACCAAAGCGATCGCTCATGGGAAGACTTTTCATTAGCTGAGCTGGATGCTTTTTGGGAGGAGGCTAAAGTGCAGGAAAAGTAGCCTAGAGGTTTGCATGCTTCTTAGGTATAGTATTTTTAAGGAGGTTCTGTCATGAACAAAACAGAATTAATCGCAAGTGTTGCACAAAAAACTGAATTAACTAAAAAAGACGCTGAAAAAGCGGTAAAAGCTGTATTTGACACAGTTGCTGAAGAATTAGCTGCTGGCGGTAAAGTACAAGTTATCGGCTTCGGTACATTCGAAGTTCGTGAACGCGCAGCTCGTGAAGGCCGTAACCCACAAAACGGTAAAACTATCACAATCGCAGCTTCCAAATCCCCTGCATTCAAAGCTGGTAAAGGTTTGAAAGAACAAGTTAACGCTGCAAAAGCTAAAAAACGCAAAAAATAATCTCTAATGGATTGGAAAGAGACCTTTCGAGGTCTCTTTTTTTCGTCTATTTATGGTATAATGCACAGAGAAAGGGTGTACTATGAATAACGAAAGATCACGGAAGGTTCTCATCGTGTCCGCTTCTATTGGGACAGGACATATGCAGGCCGCCAGAGCCATAGAAGAATATTGGAAAGAGAAAGAACCACAAGCATCGATAACTCATGTGGACTTTCTTGATACAGAAACCATGTCTGTAGAGCATTTGATCAAGGGTACGTATATCAAGATGATCGACGTATTTCCGATGCTATATGATATGATTTACCGCGTGTCAAAAGGGGAAAAACGAGGTACGATTATGCAAACTGCATTATCATACCTATTGAAAAGCCGCATGCTCAAATTGGTACAACAAGAAGAGCCAGATGTAATGGTATTTACGCATCCATTCCCATGTGGTGCAGCATCTATCTTAAAACGCCAAGGCCATATCGATGTACCATTAGTGGCTATCATGACGGACTTTAGTAGTCATCAATTTTGGCTATATCCACAAATTGATACATACTATGTAGCTACTGAATCGATGGTAGATGAAATGGTATCGTCTGGTATCGATGCCTCACGTATCCATGTATCTGGGATTCCAGTGCGTCGTGCCTTCTTCCGTGATGCTATTGCAGAATATAGCTTAGAGGAACCTATAAAAGTGCTCGTTATGGGTGGGGGCCTTGGATTGGGTTCTCTAGAAACAGCATTAAAACATTTAGATGAAGTTAATGGCATTGATGAAATTACTGTTGTAGCCGGTCAAAATACATCTCTTTATGAATCCTTAGTTACCCTTAGTGAATCTATGCGTACTAAGACTATTGTGTATGGATATACTACGAATATTTCGGAGCTTATGAAATCTTCTTCCTTGCTAGTAACAAAGCCTGGTGCATTAACCTGTATGGAGGCTGTTACAATTGGTCTACCTATGGTGTTCTTTAATGCTATTCCAGGTCAAGAAGAGGCTAATGCAGAGCTATTAGAACAACGAGGTTGTGCTCGTTGGGCTCGTGATATTCATAACTTAGAAGATGTTGTGACAGCCCTTCTTATCAATTCACCACGACTTCAACAGATGTCTGAGCGCGCTCGTGAATGGCATGTTGATGGTGCAGCAAATATTGTAAATAGCTTAATTGAAATTCTAGATGCTACTAATACAGGCGAATCTGTTGAACTAGTAAAAGCGGAAGAGTCTATTAACTAATCTCTTGTAGTGGCTAGTACGAATATAATTAGCTGTTGGTGATGAGCGTATTTCTAGATTTGTAATATACAGATATTAGTAGCTTTATATGAAACAAAAAGCGATGACTCTGATATGTACCCATTTTCCTGGACACATATTATTTACTAGCCTAAACACATGGATGCTTCCCTGTATTTTACAGGGGGCATCCATTTTGTTTTTTTCTGGATCCTTCTGTTGTTGTAATAGTTAATATATTCTTTTATTGCTACTGCAAAAGCATTAAATGATGAATATTCTTTTTCAAAACCATAATATATTTCTGTTTTCAATCTACCAAAAAAGGTTTCCATCACAGAGTTATCATAACAATTTCCTTTTCTAGACATAGACTGAATAATGCCATGTTCTTTAAGTGCTTGCCTAAAATACTTATGTTGGTATTGCCATCCTTGATCAGAGTGGAAGATTAATCCCGAAAGATTAGTAAACTTCTTAAAAGCTTTCTCTAACATACGAGAAATCTGTTCTAAGTTAGGCCTTAATGCTAAGTCATAAGCAACAATCTCATTCGTATGCATATCTAAAATAGGCGACAAATAGCATTTTCCCCACGAGAAATTAAATTGAGACACATCAGTAGTCCATTTTTGTAATGGTGCAGTTGTACTAAAATCTCTATTGACG
>NZ_QSDY01000006.1 GCF_003463825.1 Veillonella sp. AM51-8BH | reverse complement strand
AGTACCGAACTTATACATTTTTATAGAGATTTGTATACTATTCCATGGGAAACTGAAAAATATATGGAGTTAGTTACTAAATTAGATAGTTATAAAGATTTACAAAGAACACTGATTTTGTCGACTCTTAAAGTACATAGATCAAAAACATTTGAAGAAGTAGTTAATTGTAGCAATATACTTTTTGTTGACATTATGATAGATGATAACTATATAGATAGTATCTTAAATGAGGCGATTCGAAGGAAGATTTTGACAGTAGAGGATGGTGTTTATAGTTATAATTATCCTTCAATTGAAGATTTTTTGGTAGAAAATAAAGGGAATAAAGATTTACCCATAGTTAATTATCGAATGGATGGTCTTACCTTAGAAGAAATTGGTAATAAGCTTGGTGTTACTAGAGAACGAGTGCGGCAAAGAGAACGAAAAGCGCTAGGAAGCCTAGGTCCAGTTTTTGAAGATAAGTATAAGTTAGTTTTTGAAGCATATAATTTTAGTCCAGAATCATTTGCATATATTTTTGATGCAAGCCCTCGAATATATAACTTTTTAAAGCTTAGATATCGTGCTGGTACAAATGATATTGAAGCTATGTTAGATGATGAGGCTATTATTGAAACTATTAAATTGAGAGTAGATTCATATTTAAAGAAAGATTTAATCAAAATAGGGGATAGTTTTGTTCAGCCTAAGAAAGGGGCCATATTATATTGGTTTATTTCTACATATTGTACAGAAGATATTAAATTACAGGATGCTTATGATAAATATATAACGATTTTAGATGAGGCAGAAATTGAGGAGAGCTTACGTTTTGATTTAAGAAATTTTGGTGTCCGTGTTTCTGATAGTCTTTATACCGTATGGAAGTATCAAAAATGGTTTAGATATTATGAAACTAGAAATCTTGATATAAACCAATTAATTAATGATTTGGGCCTTTATGAATATAATAATATGGAAGTATCAACAGAGTTGTTTGTGGCTAATCGACCGGATGTGTTAGCAGAATGGGAGATACATGATAAATATGAGTTACATAATATTTTAAAGAAGTGTCAGAATAGAATTAATGGTCTTAATATTGAGTTTCTACGTATGCCTAATATTATTATTGGTAAAGCTAGTCGTGAGAAACAGGTCATAAAATTGTTACAATCTGAAAGCCCTATTTCTGTACCTGATTTTTGTGCTTTATACGAAATGACATATGGTGTCGATAAAGCTACATTTGCAGCAAATTACTTTAGTCCTATAACACCTTATAGACATGCAGATATGTTATCAATGGACGTAGAAAAAATGAGTGATACTATGATTGCAGAATCTCGCTCTATTCTTATACAGAATTTTTATAGTTTGAAAGAAATCACATCATTATTAAGTGAACATTTTAATTGTGACATGTCTGATTACGTAAATTCTTATAATATCAATCAGCTAGGATATACTTTAGCAAGTCGTTCGATTTATAAATCAGAATATACTGGTATGGTAGCCGCATTAGAGGCACATATTGCAGATAATGGATTGATGAATTCAAGAACTTTTGATCAAAGTATGTATACAACCTCTACTTTTTATGCGGCATTATCAGATTTAAGATATCAGTATAAGGTTTTAGAGATTATGCCTAACCAATATATTCATATGAGTCATTTGGAAAAAATAGGGATTACAAGAGCTGATATTGATGATTTCATTAATGCCGTGATTCAGAGTGCGCACGGAACTTATTTTACATATGGACAATTAAAACGAAGGGGATTTAAACATAAACTTCAGGACCTAGGTCTTGATGATTATTTTTATAGCTCTATCTTACGTTGGAGTAAACATTTTAATGCTCAAACATATCGTTATACTATTTTGCTTTCTGCTGAAAAGAAACAAGTTTTTTTACATGAATTATTGCGGGTGATATTAGGTGAACGCAAAGTTATTTTAAGTAAAGATTTACTTGAAGAACTTAAACTAGAATACGGTATAGATTACTCTACTGATACTCATAAGTTTTTGGAACATTGTACTCGAGGCGGGTTGGAATACAATAAAGCTACAGGAGAATTAATCGTTTCTAGAATTCCTTAAGATTACAGATTAATTTAAGAAAGCAGATATTAATACAATTGATAACATTTGGGTATAGTTAATTAATTCCTATGTGTTATTAGGGAGATTAGATATGAAATCAATATTGAGATTGCTTGTATGTATGTGTTTTAGTGTTATGTGTTTATTTTCTGCCTTAACAGTTGAAGCAGCTCAAATGCCATTAGATTTAGTTATTCGTGCGTCTCAAAAGGTTGCAGGTGACTGGTATGATGCTAGTGGCAATAAGGTATTAAGTATTTCCAACGGATATATTAATGGCTGTCGTATTGTGGATGGTGCTGATTTTGTCGGTGGTTATCCTGGAGCCGGTGTTTTTATTATTCAAGAGGCTCAAGGTAGAAAAGCTATTCATCTAGAGTGGTTGGGGAATGGTGAGCATAGAACCTTGATCATGAATAAAAAGAACCAATTAACTAGTCGCTTGCAAAAGGAGCATTATGAATCTGTTCGAGGAGTGCATTTAGGAATGACTCGACAACAGGTAATTGATCTACTTGGTGCTCCAAGTTCCAGTGATGTTCGTGGACGTGAGACATTAAAATATATGGATTTAGGTCTTAGTGTTGGCCTTGATCATAATATGGTTACAGTTATTACGCTTACTGGTAAAAATGCTCATTTTGACAAATCTGGATTGGGTATCGATTCATCTATGATTGACTACTATAACTTCTATCAATTTAATCGAATGCCATCTGAGCTTTCAAAGAATACATTCCAAGGTGTATTCTCTATTGGTCATGGTGAATACATATTCTTTGGTAGCAATGAGGTTTCATTGACTGTTTATAGTAATTAAAGCAGCAATAGTTATGTATTATTGGATTCATGCAATATAGGGTTTGTATGGATAGGGTTCTAGCTGTAAATATAAGGGGAATTATAATGAATAAAAAGTTTTTATTGTTAGCTGGTGTTGTGTCTGTGTTGAGTATGAATGGTTTAACGGTTCATGCAGATTCTACTGTTTCTACAAATAGTGAGAATTTGTTGGTTAATAGGAGTACGAATACAGATGGCTCTACGAATTATGAAATTTCGATGACGAATTATCCTACATACCAAGGGACGTTTATAGGTTCTGGTGGTGATATTAACCATGGTATTCGTATCGAATCTGATGGTATATCTATTAGTGATACGGTAGAAGAGAATGCTGGCCATCCTGATGACCGTCATTCGCGCATTGGTGCGGGTTACTTTGATATGTATAACGGCACTCATGAGCTCGTTTGGTTAGAGGATTATGGTTTGGCCATCCTCGATCGAAAAGAAAATAAATACATGGCTCAGATGGAGCCTAAAACTTTTACCATGAGCAATGTACAAAGTGGTGATAAGTCTGAGCTCAGTACAGATGGCACGAAGATTGTGCACTATGATAATGAGAACAGCACTGAATACAATACGAATTATGGGTATAACGGGGTGACCATCACGACTACCGATGGGGACCATGATAATGAGAAAACGGTGTCTCTCACTAACAAAGGCCTAGATAATGGGAATAATAAAATCGTAAATGTGTCTAAGGGCGAGGTTCCAAGACGTCTACTGATGCTATCAACGGTAGTCAGTTGCACGAAGTAAAAACGCAGGTCGATAACAATACGAACCGCATTTCTACGCTCGAAAATAATACGGTTAACATTGGTGACAAGGTGCTTAATAACGCCAAGTCCTATACGGATCGTCAGGTGTCCAAGGTTGGCGCTGCCTCTGCGGCCTTGGCGGGGCTTCATTATTTGGACTACAATCCAAATGATAAATGGTCCTTTGCGACTAGTGTAGGCCATTACAAGAACTCAAATGCGGGCGCTATCGGTGCGTCCTATCAGCCGAACGAAAACTCCATGGTTCATGCTGGTGTTACCGTTGGTGGTGAAAGCATGTTTAACATCGGTGCTTCTTTCAAGGTAGGCGAACAAGATCCGACACTTAAAACAAGCCGCTTTGAAATGGCAAAACAAATCAAAGACCTACAAGCTGACAACGCATCACTGCGTGCAGACAACAAAGAACTACGGGCTGAAGTAAACGAAATTAAAGCAGCGTTACAGAAATTACAGTAATTGTAGTATTTATAATAGTTACATAAGTTATATAATAGCTAAGCTTTACGCTTGGGCCATACATAGGCACGTTCTCGAGGATATAGTATACTTATACTAATGAGAGAACGTGCCTATTATTGTTTGAGAGGTGTTGTATGAAACTAAAAAGTACTTTGTTGAGCTTAGCTGTAGCAGTAGCTTTCACCATGCCTATTGATGCGGCGCAATATACTGTGCCTGAGGACAGCCGCCTGTACCAGGGGCTGATGCAAGTATTCCAGATAATGCGTATCAGAACTATCGTTACGATAAGACTCGCAATATTCCTACTGCTGATTACATTAAGAAAATGGAAGATTATAATAAGCGGATTGATGGAGAGGTTCTTGAGAAGAAAGGTACTGCAGAGCAGGCAGAGCAATTAAAAAAAGCCTATGCGAAGTATTTGGATTTAATTACGCATGAATCTACTATAATTTTATTGCACGAAGGTGACTATAAGGCTAAAGTGACATTGCCTATTTCCGTGGTAGAAAGTTATTTTGAGGACTTGGATAAAAAGGGGAAAGGCTCGTATATTTTTGATCGTCATGCTATTGCGGGGCTAGTAGGTGCTAATGAACGAGTTGAAGATTCAGGATTTAATAAAAATGCTCAACGTAAAGGGGAATTTATGTATTCGGGCATTAGTAAAGGCTACTGGGGAATAAGAGAGCAATATGCGAATGGAAATCTACCTATAATGTATGCTGCCGTTACTTTTGATAAATACCCAAATCAGACGTATATGGCATTTTTAGGCAATAAGAATCAGCCCATTACAAAAAATCTAGAATCTACAATGGCTAATTTTGTAATCCCTTCTATGCAGACACTAGATAATCTAGATAAAACTAGTGATACTGTTACGTGGGATAATCTAACCTATCGACTACCTAAGGGTATGATGTTAGATCTTGAGGAAAAAAGTGATAACTTTCAAGGTCGCGTGTATGTTGGAGCTGGTATGAAACTCGTTGTTGCACGTGGTGCCTTAGTAGATAAAGTGGTGCCTATACAGTTGTATACTCAGACGGTTTTAAAACACTTTTTCTATAAAAGAATCCAATATTAGTAAAAGATATACCTCTTCAAGCAGCCTTAATATGGAATAATGGTGTTCCTTCTTATCTTTTGGAGCAATATAATCCAGGTAAGAAATCTCGTATTTTCCATCTGATAACAGATGGTAAATATGAATACTATATTTCGCTTACCTATGAAGATGGTAAAAATAAGTATAATCATATTGAACTACGTAATATAATGGAATACTTAGACTTCGGAAATGCGAAGCAACTAAGACATGCTAGTAATAAAAGAGTAAAGAAATAAGAAAAAGACCGTACCTTGGGGTACGGTCTTTATGGTATTGCCTTTGGGGCATTAATAGCGCTTATTTGTCTCACAAAAGACAAATAGCCCTTCATTTCCACTAATCTGGAGATTAGTATAAAACGAAAAGGCCATTTCTTCATGTTTTTATGTAAGTAGAGATGAGCCTGACGCAGCTACTCGTCTGACTATCTACTTATATTATAGTAAGGTTATGATATATCGTCAAATTGTGATGAATATGTGTATAATACGTAATGTGTTGAGGTCTTGTAAAATAAGGAAAACTCCTATTGGTTTAACCGATAGGAGTTTTTTTAGTGTGTTCTTTTATACGCTTCTTTTATATCATTCTTTCAAGTCGTCAGGAATCGCCGGTGGAGCCGGTGGTTTACCCATAGATCTTTCAATGAACACCACAGCCACAAAGACGATGAGGCTGACAATGGAACCGAAGATGATAGACATAATGCCGTATGGGTTGCCCACGAATTCCCAGTACACGCCTGCGATGGAGCCGAGCACGATGGACCAAATGCCAGCGCCAGCTGTTGCATTTTTCCAAGTGAGGCTAGTAGGAATGCGGCGAATGGGCCAGCGGATCTCATTGTAAAAGCAAATACGAGCATCGGAATGATGGCTTTGCTTACAAGGGAGATAACGATGGCGATGATGCCGAGGAATAGAACGCATAAACGGCTATATTTAGTGAGCTGAGCATCAGTGAGGCTTTTACCAAAATGATGTTCCACAATATCCTTGGTAAATACAGTTGCGGCGCCTAAGAGATCGCCTGCGCCTGATGAAAGCGTCGCTGATACGACAGCGGCCATAACGAAGCCTGCCATTATTGGAGGCATGAGGTTAAGTGCTACCGTTGCCACCGCGTTATTCGCTTCGATGTTTGGAAACTCAGCTAATGCTACGAGGCCTAACACGGCAGGAACGAAGGCAAATAGAGCCATGATAATACCACAAATGATGGAACCAAGAACGGCTGTTTTTTCGTCCTTCGCGGCGAAGTACCGTTGTACGGACTCTTGGCCGGTGGAGAAGGTCATGAAGTACATGATAATAAGGCCGATGATGGTTTTCCAACCAACCTTAGTGAAGCCGAGCTGTTCAGGTGGTAATTTTGCCACTACCGATTCCCAGCCGCCCACATTGTGCAATACGAACGGCACAGCGAGGGAGAAGCCCCCAACGAGAACGAAGAAATGGATAACGTCCGTCATCGTTACGCTCCACATGCCACCGGACATGGTGTAAATTACGAGAACCGCACCGCAGATGAGGATGGCGAGCTCTGTTGAAAGCCCGGTGAGAACGCTAATAATAGTTGCTGTCGCTGTAATCTGTACGCCTGCAAGTGTAATGGTTGCGAGCATAGAGAGAATCGATGTAATGAGATGACTAGAGCCACCGAAGCGACGACCGATGATCTCTGGCACTGTTGTTGCCATAGCACGACGTAAAAGCGGTGCGATGAAAGCAACGAGAATAACCCCAATCCCTGCAGAGACTACGTACCAACCTGCAGATAAACCCCAAGAACCATACGCTTTTGCGGCTACACCAACGGTACTCCCGCCACCGATCTCCGTAGCTGCTAATGTGCCTGCCGTCATAAGAACCCCAATACGACGACCTGCGAGTAGATAGTCAGTACTATCTTTTACACGAATATGACAATACACGCCGACCAATAAATTCAGTAATAAATAGGCACAAACAATAACCCATATAATAGTTAAAGAGTCCATATGCCACCTCCTAAACTACAAACTAGTTAGAGACACATACTAAATCACCCTTACCTACTTGCGGGGCATATATCAAGTATAGTTTAATTATCCATAAAAACTGGAGAAAATACAAAGAGGAGTTTCTTGATATATTGGAGAATGTATATATATTAGGAACTAAAAAAAGCCCGTTAATACGGGCTTTTTCTATGCATTCCTTTGAAGCACTTGTGGCGCTTATTTGCCTTACTCGTCAAATTGTGATAAATGAGTACCGTTATATTAGTTTTATAGATATTTGAGCTTACATATATGATGTATAATAAGTATAGTTTACATGATAGTTTATGAGTCTTAAGGAGAGATATATGTTACGGCGATTTTTCATGATGATGGCGCTCATGGTAGCCTTTACTATGCATAGTCAAGCGATTTCAATACAGGAGCTCAAGTCATCACCGCAGTTTAAGGTAGTTGCTGAGGTAACGCCTGATGTTCCTAATGCTAATGAGCATACTACGTGGTATTTAGACACGAGTTCTATTGAGGTGCTAGAGTACGCGCTGCCTATGTATAAGATTAAGGCCACTGTGTACAATGCGTATCAGTCGCCGCGGAAACATGTCATTTTTAGTGATGCCTGGACTGTGTCCTATGATACGCGTCAGTCCTTAGCAAGTCAGGTATACCGTGCGAAACAGGCGGGAACTTCGTTGACGACGGTTATTGATGCGGCACAGACGAAAACAGGTATGACGGGCACTGAGGAACCATTGGGGAAATTCTCCTTTGATGGACAGTCGCTGCCGATTCAGGTGAAAGCCTCAACTCGTGCTATTTTGCGCACGGCACCGAATACGACGCGTTACGATATAGCAGATACGTTATTCTATGAAGCGTACCGTATGCATTTTGAAGATGTGGTGGTGAAATGAGGCTCATGATGAAAGTATTATATATAGCAATGGCATTGGCGCTGTCTTGTGTGGTGCCCGTGCACAGCATGTCTATGCAGGAATTACAAAACACGAACCGCTTTGAAATGCTTCATGGCTTTGGTGAAAGCGGCAATGGTGATGGAACCTATATAGATAAGGATTCCATCAAGGCCTCTAACGGACCGAATGGCTCCAAGCAAATTGCTGTCACGCAGTATGTGCTCATGCCTGCTGGTGACATGATTCAAGAAAAGCAAGTCCTGTACACCTTTGATACAAAGCAATCCCTTGCTAATTTAATTAAGAAATTGGATGCTCATCAATTAGGATCGTATAAAGAACTGTGGCTGTTTAAACAAAAGCACTCAGGCGTAACATCTAGTGTTGTTGATTTCAAAGAGTATCATATAGATGGAAATCGCTATGACACACAAAGTGAAGCAAGCGATAGACGAATGGCAACGGCCCCTGTAGACTTTGGCTTTGCAGGATACCTCTTGGCTAATCGACTGTATGAACAGATGTATGGCGTACAATTTGATGATGTAGTGGGAAAATAAGAAAAACTCCTATTGGTTTTCACCGATAGGAGTTTTGTATTTATCTATATATTTCTATTATTCGTTCCTTATTGTATCGTATATTAGTTCGTTCTATAATAGACTTAGGATAGTTAGATGAGGTTGGGCCTCTCTTCGTTTTTGAAGGGAGGGGTGCTTATGAGTGGTTATAAAATCATTATGATTATCCTTGGGATTTTATCAGTCATGATATCCTTCGGAGCACTTGTGGCGCTTATTTGTCTAGAAATAGCAAAATAGCCTTCGTTTCTTCGGAAATTAGATAAAACGAAAAGGCCATTTCTACATGTTTCATTTAGTTTAGAGATGAGTCTGACGCAACTACTCGTCTGACTATCTACTTATATTATAGGGATAAAGATATATATCGTCAAATGGAGATAAACCTTATAAATATCAATCTTATAAATATCAATTAGAAGTAACTCATATATACTAAATTATAAAATTATTAATAATAGGCACAGTCTTATTTGCATAGTATACTTATGCTAATAAGGTTGTGCTTATTTTGTTGTAATGTGAGAGAAGAAAAAGAGAGGGTTTTATGTTACGTAAAAGTGTAATTATGATGGCAGTAGCAACTGCTTTCACCATAAATGTAAGTGCTGTACAGATTGAAGTGCCAGCCGGACAGCCGCCTATGCCTGGAGCAGATGCGAGCATTCCTGCCAATGCGTATGAGAATTATCGGCATATTAATGAAGTAGCGGAGCAAGAGGCAGAGTCATTTAGTCAATTTGTAAAATCAAAGCCTACAAATCCTCCATCTTCCTTTGAAAAGCTAAATTCCGAACATCCTGGTTTTGCTAAGGCGTTGGAGCTTGCAGATTATTCGCAGTCTACAGTTGTATTGATTCATGAAGGGGATAAGAATATTAGATTATCCGTTCCAAATGTTAGCTTCCGTGGTGATGTTGTAGAAACAGAGGCTGGGAAAGGGCCATTATTTGCTGTTCGGAGTCTCAGTTCGTTTTTAGTAGTAGGGCCACCTCATGGTAAAGAGCTTAGTAAATATGCTGAAGGTGAAGGAAAATATAATTATCCAGGGTTGAGGAATGCATCTTGGAAGTTCATGTCAAACAATTCTCGTATAATGTATACGGAATTCACTCCGGATGATACAAGGACAACGTATGGAGTTACTTATGGGGGATGGGTTAATACAGAAGATCCATATCAAGATCAAGCACCTGAAGTGGTGATGAGTAATTATATTATTCCATCCATAGAATCCTTATCTGGATTAGATAATTACAGTCAGATTGAGCATTGGGGGAACTTTCACTATCGCATTCCTAAGACTGCTAAGTTAGTCAGTGAAGCCGTAGAAAATGAGAGACATGAGGTGAGAACTTATGAGGATACAGGGGTTAAAATACGGGTAATACGTAGCGCAATTATGAGCAAAGAGACAGATAACACGCTGATTAAGGTTCCAATAATATATTATTTACATAAATATAATGATTTGGATACACCTACACAGTACGCCGTAGTGTGGAATAACGGAATTCCTGGTTCTTTAGTTGATGCCTATAAGCCCAATCGTGAATCCTATCTTCGTCATGTTGTAAAAGATTCTGTATACTATTACAGTTATCGTATTAATTATGATGAAAGTAAAACATCGTATACGCATAAGCAGCTAAGAGATATGATCGAATACGTAGGCTTTGATGATGCTGCAAGATTACGTAAAGATCCACAATGGCGAGAAGAAGGGACATATAAGGAGAGTCTTGAAAATAGTTCCATCTTTATTCCATGGTATATGGAATGGATTAAGCTATTGAGTAAATAAGCTGTATTTGACTGTTTAGTTTGAGAGAGGTTTTTATGGTTCAACGTATTTTAATGCTAGCCCTTGTGTTGCTGGCTTTCACCATGCCTACAGAGGCAATCACCTATCAGGAGTTGAAGACGTCACCACAGTTTAAGTTGGTTCATACTCGATCGATGAATGGTTCTATGGAGAGTGGTGGCTTGTATATCTATTTGAACACGTATTCCATTGAGGCCCTTCGCTATGCACCGCCACAGTATTCTTTGCGCGGGACCTACTATGTTGTGATGGATACGTCTTATCAATCTACCATCGATGAGAGACAGCTCACCGTGGATTATGATACTAACTATTCGTTAGCGACCCTTATTCATTCGTCTCGTATAATGAATCCGAGTCCATCTATGGTGGCTTTGATTGAGGCTAGTGAAAGTAAGTCTGGTTTGGCTATGATAGAGGTAGATGTGGCGAAGTATACCTTTGATGGGGCGACGAAGCCAATGCATTATGTGAATGATACGCGTAAGTTCCCACTTAATCGTAATAACACTATTATGTATGATATAGCGGATACTATGTTTATGTCCGTGTATCAGCAGCATTTTGACGATATTGTGGTACAGTGAGGTGAACGATGAAACGCATATATTTACTTTCACTATGGTTATTAGCCTGCCTCGTATTGCCCATGAAAGGTCAAGCCGTATCACAAGCTGAGTTATTAAACGCAGAGCGATTTGAGCACATCGATTCGAGTGCTGACTCTGGACGAGGGGATGGAAAATATTTGGACCTTTCATCTGTTAAGCCTGTAACGGCACCGAATGGTCATCGTCGTATCGAAGCGGTCATCTATGTTTCTATGCCTGCTGCTAATATGATTCAAGGACTTTCAGTACAATACGATTACCAAATGGCTCGTTCTTTGCGCCATTTGATTAATGATCATGATAAAAGTTTAAAACAAGGTGATAAGACGCCATATATCTCTATTTGGCGTGCAAAACAAGGAAACTCAGGTATCACTGGAACCGTTAATGATGGCGGTACCTATTACAATAATGGGCAAATTCGCCAACAACGAATCTATGCAGAAAATCTAAAAGCTATGATTCTACCTGCTGAATTTGGTGATGAAAAATATAAATTGCCGAATTTGCTCTATCAAAAAGCATATGGTATAGCTTATGACGATGAGACATAATAAATTATGGATAGTATTAGAATGGTCAGAATCGAGGATAGACTTAGATTGATGATTAAACTTATTTTTTTGTTTCTGTTAAAGTTTGTGCTTTTACTTATTTGGGGAGCCTCTATTTGGGGGATTTATACATTACTGTACGATCTATATGTATTAGAAGCATATCCATTAAGAGATTATCTGCCGGTATTGATTTTTTGCTTTGGGAATATTTGGGTTTTACCATGGGTGATTTTATGGTATGAGAAACTATATCCTGTGTTTGATAAACCGAAAATGTATTATAGAGTGAAAGCATGGTTTATTTCTTTAAAAGAACAATCTACCGTGGGTATGTGTATATATAGTTGTATAGATTTTTTAATAAAGTTATGTCTAATAACGTATGGCACTATGGCTGTTTTAGCTGGTTTTATTTTGGCTGGTGTTATATTAGTTATGCCTCTACTTATGATTCTTGGATTGATATTTCGTTAGCTCTTGAAAGCTTTTGAACACGCATATTTTATTTCTGATACGCTCTAAACCTATTTACACAATACAAAAGCCAAGCTATTCATATTTGGAAATAGCTCAGCTTTTATTAGTTTATTCGTATATTTGTCTCACAAAAGACAAATAGCCCTTCATTTCCACTAACCTGGAGATTAGTATAAAACGAAAAGGCCATTTCTCAAAATTTTATGTTTTCCGAGATGAGCCTGACGGTACGACTCGTCTGACTATCTACCTATATTATAGGGATAAAGATATATATCGTCAAATTGAGATAAACCTTATAAATACTAAATATATACGAAACCCATAAATACTAAATATATACAAAAAATTTATATATGCTGAATTATAAAATTATTAATTATAGGCACAGTCTTGTTTGCATAGTATACTTATGCTAATAAGGTTGTGCTTATTTTGTTGTAATGTGAGAGAAAAAAAGAGGGTTTTATGTTACGTAAAAGTATAATTATGATGGCACTAGCTACTGCTTTCACCATGAATGTAAGTGCTGTACAAATCGAAGTGCCAGCCGGACAGCCGCCTATGCCAGGTGCTGATGCGAGTATTCCTGCCAATGCATATGAGAATTATCGGGCAGGTAGCTTGAGTAATGTGGGGGCTAGTGATGTTATAAAATTACATTCTGAATCTGATAAGCGTATGGAAATGTATAGAACTGACTGGGGACTAACACAAGATGAAGTCAATCAGATAGCAAGCGATTCTGAGAAGGTGATGGATTTGTTAGTTAATGAGTCTGCAGTTGTGTTGTTGCATGATGACCGTACTAATATCCGAGCATCTGTTCCTGGACTACTATTAGCAAGTAAATACTACCCCAAACGCAGTGATGGTGAGCGTTTATCTATTGTAAGAGAACATTCTGTGTTTTTTGCCATCGGTACGAAACAGAATTATGATGATGCATTAGGCAAACTAAAAACGGACCGAAAAGGGGAGTTTATATATCCCGGTATCACACATGGTAAATGGGCTATTGAAACAGAGTCTTTTGGCGAAAATACGCCTGCTATGGTTGCCGTAGTTGGTTTAGATAATCAGCCAAATCAAGAATATATGATAGGGCTTAGCTACAAAAATCAGCCCGTTACCGACAAGCTTGAGCGTGTCATGAGTAATTATGTAATTCCGTCGATTCACTCTTTAGATGATATGGATCAGTATAGTGAAAGTATCAACTGGGATAATCTTATGTATCGTATTCCTAAAGGACTTAAACTAACAGTACAGAAGTCATTAAAGGACTCTGCCGAAATAAGGGACTATCGTGGATTGGGTATGCGACTTGTTGTGGCCAAGAAATCTGTAAAGGTAGATGATAAATATATTTACTCCTTTATTAACGAAATTTCGGAGGTAAAGCCAGAAAGTCAAATTATAGGTGATGCACCTATTCAGGCAGCATCTGTTTGGAATAATGGCGTGCCTAGTCTTTTAGTAGATAACTATCAACCAGGTAAAAAATCTTTAATGCATCGATTCTTACGGGATGACAAGAATATATATATTATGAGTTTAGTTTATACTGACGGAGCAGTGCCATATTCTCATATTCAGCTGCGTAATACAGTAGAATATTCTGACTTTGCAAATATTGAAACATTGAGGAATAAGGTAATCCGCATTCAAAGTCAAGAAAAAATGTAATATAGTTGTGTGTATTTAGTTTGTATATTCTGATAGGGGTGAACTAATGAGTAAACTCAAATATATCAAAACTATATTAGTGCTTTTGCTTAAGGCTTATCTTGTCTATCTATGGATTAACTTTGTAGAGACCTTTACTCAGCTACTCTATAATATCTATGTATTGAAAGTATCTTCATTGGAGCAGTTCGGCCTATTTCTATTCTTTCTCTTTGGTAATATATGTTGTATTCTGTGGCTTGTTTTATGGTGTAAGCGATTACCGCCAGCTTTTAACAAACCAAAAATATATTATAAAATTAAAGACTGGATACGATCCAAGAAACAAGAAGCACCTATCTATAAAGTCCTATTTGGCAGTTTACTGCTTTTGCTAAAACTATGTCTTGTAGTGTATATCTTAATCGCTATCTCTACTGTTTTAGCATTCCACTGATAGATTATTAGTATTCTATCAAACGTTAAATTAACTAAAAAGCTGAGCTACTGCGTTGGTTAAGTAGCTCAGCTTTTATTAGTTTATTCGTATATTCATATAATGTAATGCTTATTGTATCGTATATTAGTTCGTTCTATAATAGACTTAGGATAGTTGGACGAGGTTGGGCCTCTCTTCGTTTTTGAAGGGAGGGATAAGTCTATGAGTGATTATGAAATAATCATGCTCCTCTTACAAGTCTTGGCTATTGTCATTGCTTTTGGAGCCTTAGTAGCCCTTATTTGCCTTACAAAAAGCAAATAGCCCTCCGTTGCCTAGTGTGACTAGATAACTGAAAGGCCATTTCCTAATCTTTTTTCAATTTCGAGATGCGCCTGACGTAACTACTCGTCTGACTATCTACTTATATTATAGGGGTAAAGATATATATCGTCAAATTAAGATAAACATTATAAGTACTAATAGCGCTAATCCCTTTATATTCTAAAATATAAACTTATAAATAATACGTAATATGCATAGTCTTATTTGCATAGTATACTTATGCTAATAAGGTTGTGCTTATTTATGTTGTAAAAGTTTAGAAAGATGAGAGGATATATGTTACATCGATTTTTAATAACTCTAGGGCTTATGCTTGCTTTCACCATCCCAGCTCAAGCAATCACGATTGAGAAGCTCACGTCTCAGCCGCAGTTTAAGCAGGTATCTCAGTTTGTATCGGATATTCCTAATATAGACGAGCGTGGCGCGTCCTATATTGACGTGAATACGGTGAAAGTAATCGGTTTTGAGCCGCCTATTTATACAATCAAGGCGACGGTATATAAAGTGTATCAGTGGAATGATGAGAAAGTGATTACCGTTAAGGACATGACTTTCACCTATGATAGTAGCAATTCAGCAGCTAGTAAGGTCTATCGGGCGCAACAGCAAGGGAAAACGGCGATTAATACTGATGCGGGTGCGAATATGGATATGAATGAAGATATGTGGTCTAATCCAGGTATTATGCGCGATGAAGAGGAAATCAGTCGCTTTGGCTTTGATGGAACGCCTCGGCCTATCAATCGTGGTGCCTTTCTGCGCAGACCCGTTGTGAAAGATTCTCTAAATAAAGAGTTTTACGATATCGCTGATGCAGTGTATTATGAAGTATATAAGGAACATTTTGATGAGGTTATTGTTAATTAAATTCTATGTTCGGAGGTTATTATGAAAGCATTTGAAACAAAAGATTATAAGGCGTTTACCATGTTTGAGGAACGTTGGGCTCTTGTTACAGCGGGTACGCTTGATGATTTTAATACGTGTACAGTTAGTTGGGGCAGTATGGGTAACATGTGGGGCATGCTTGGCAATGATATATCTACCGTGACTGTGTACATTCATCCAGCTCGCTATACTCAAGAATTCATGGCGAAATACGATACTTTTACAGTTAGCTTATTCCCTAACAGCCAGCGTAAGGCTCTTGGCTATTTAGGCTCTCATTCTGGTCGCGATGAAGATAAGGTTGCCAATTCTGGTTTAACACCAGTGGCAGTCGGTGATGGAGTGACCTTCAAAGAAGCAGATTTAACATTTGTATGTAAAAAGTTATATGAACACCAATTCGATGAAGCTCATTTGGCAGATAAAATAAAGGAATATTATGCAGCAAACCCTACTGCCTATACTCAAATTGGTCATGATCGTTGGGAACCACATTATATGTACATCGGCGAAGTACTTGAGGCTATAGAGGGCTAGTTTGTTCACGTAACAAATGAGGATGTGCATTCAATTTTCAATTCTTTGGAGTACTGTGAATGCTGTATCTGGAAATAGAACATGCGCTTTCAGTTTGAAGTTAGGATTATTGGTAGACTCAAAAAACTCAATCATATTCCGTAATTTTTGAACTTCCTCAGTATTTAAAAAACTTGGATAAAAGATGGTATAGATAAAACTATAGGTTCCATCATAGGAGTAAAAGGTTAGGATGTGATCATCTTTATGGGGTTTATAGATGTGTGTGGATAGCCCAGGAATATTATTATTCCATATAACGGCATAATTAATATAATCTGATGTTGGGTAGGAATAGTAAATATCCCAGGACGTATTTAACTCCGTTTTAAAATCGTAATGACCATTTACAACAAGTTCATGCGCATATGGGTTCTTAGGAACATTGTCAGTAGAAACAAAGAATATTATGTTCCCTTTTTTGTAGTGTCTAATATCTTGGTGGTCGGAGCCCTTACTTTGACCTTCGTATATGGCGTCTTTTGGTACGCGGTATTGTATACCATTTAAGTTTTCTATGCGTGAATATTGATTTAATTCATTTAGGTTTTGCACAGAAGGAAGCATATAATTAGCCAATAATTTATCTGTAGGAACTTTGTTCAGAACGGGGTTGTTATCATAATAGACAAACCCTGCGTGATATAAGGGATGACGCATGTTATAGCCCTTAAATTTAAAATTGATTGTGTCGATGGTAAGAGTTGTTTTTTTACCGTTTTCAAGGTGTGGCATCTTCATGCTATCCCAAGTGCTGTAGGTAACAGTAGGATATGAAAATACAGTACCCTTTATATCAGAAATGTGTTTTGCTGGATTATGTTTTGCCATGTCTTGAAAGAAATCACGTACATTCTTGTCAGTTAGTTTTTCATAAGCTATTTTTGTGTTACGCCAGTCATAGTCTTTGTAATCAGCATAGTCAATTTCTAAATTGAGACTTCCATTATCGGTAAACACTCGATAGTCCTCAATGGTTCGACTTGGACTTTTGTAACGCCCTATATTATAATCACTTTTTATGCCCGCTACGGGGAATGAAAGTCGAATTTGGTTGTATTTGTCATGAACGGAAATGACCGTATTATGGTAATGTTGACCGCGATAGATAGAGGCAGCTTTAGCATACTCCATTTCGCTTTTGCTAATACCTTTAGCCTTGTCCGTTGCTTTTAGTGTTTCCACATAGTTTGCTACATCCTTTTCAATATCAGGATTCGTAGTTTTGTAATTTATGTAGGCATCCTTTGGAATTTTCGAATCTGCGCCAGGAATATTAACATTGATGGCGCCTACTGGTGATAAGATAGTGCTTATCATGAAAACACCTGCTAATATTGGTAGTTTGGTCATGGTAGTATCTCCCGTTTATACTCTCATATCTATTGATCTTGTGTAATCCATAGGCTAAGTTGTTAAGTATAATTATATAACTAAATGACTATATTTTTAAGTTGTATGTGGAATACAAAAAAGGCAGCCCTAAGAAGCTGCCCTTTTTGCATTGTTTATCAAAAGAAAGTGAGACGGTATTTACTACCTGTATTTATAATAACATAGGGTATGGGCATAAAATGCCACATAGTATTGATACAGATTCTTAGTTCTTTATTTTGGCTTTTATGTTACTTTGTATGCCGCATTTTTCTAAGGAATTTATCAAAATAAGTCATAATTTTGATGAAAAATTAGTATATATGAGTCGATAGTGAGGAATAGCTTATATAGTGGGTTCTATTGTTGATAACTACTATAAATTGTATATTTTAGCAAAATTATGTGAATTTTAACCCCACAAAAAGGCCAAAATCTGATATAATAATAGTATAGAAATCGATGTATGAAAGGACTAAAAATTTTGAGTGTGAATTGATGTTTTTAGACTCACCTTTGGGCCTAAAAATATCCGTAGTTCTTATAGTTAAATCGATGCGATCGGAACGTTGTATATATGAAACGACTACGCAGATGCGTAGTTTTTATTATTTTGTGTTTGGTATAGGTAGTCCCATGAGTATAGTGAAGCCCTTATTATGGCTATTAGAACCGTATATCGTATATAAAGCCTATTTGTGGGCTCTCCGCTTTATAGCACATCCAGTGACATGGGAAGGCGAAATAGATTTGTTCTCCTTGACCTTAACGGTGCTGCTCATTCTTGATGCGGTGGCGTTACCATTGGTGATTTTGTATTGCCCTGGGTTGAACCATGGCAAGCGCGTTCCTGATTGGATTCGCCGCTTAGGCACGCCTATCTACATCGTTCACAATTGGCTTGATGGCAAGGTTGGCGGAGGTACATCTACGCCGATTGTATGGTTACGCAGAACCTTACATTCTCTATTGTTATTCATCTATTTGCTAATCCCGCTCTACGTAGGCGGTCATCTCGTGATGGGCCTCGTAGTGGCTCTCATGTATGATGTCCTCGTGTGGGCACATGGAGGTGTGTGATGGCGACTTGCGAGTGGCCTACTACGCCTTTGTATCAGGCCTATCACGATCATGAGTGGGGGCGGCCTATTCATGATGATCGGTTGCAGTTTGAACATCTCTGTCTTGAAAGTCTCCAATGTGGTCTCAGCTGGCTTACGATTTTGAATAAACGAGACATTATCCGAGGCTGCTTTGATCATTTTGATATTGATACGGTTGCTAGTTATGGTGAAAGCGACATCGACAGGATTATGCAAACCGAGGGGATGCTCAAATCTCGTCCTAAAATTGAGGCCATCATCAATAATGCTTCTGCATTTAAAGATATTCAAGATGAATTTGGTTCGTTTTGCAACTATATCTGGGCTTTCACAGACAATAAAACTATTATTTATGAAAGCCACCCTGATGGAAATATACCTGCGAAGAATGGCTTGTCCACGCGGATTAGTAAGGATCTAAAGAAACGAGGGTTCAAGTTCGTAGGCCCTGTTACCATCTATTCCCACCTGCAAGCTAGTGGTCTCATCAACGATCACGGCAAGGACTGTCCTTGTTTTAGCGAGATTAATAAGCTAGCAGATATTGTTCAATTGCCTGTAGACGCTGAGGATTAATATAGTTTTAAATGTTGAGTATTAATATAAATCTGAATGTTTGATAGTTAGCTCATTATTTTTGCTTTTTTCTAATAATTCGCATTCTTTTACCTATATGTTGTAACGTATTTGTATAATCGTTAGTTAACAATAGTTTTTATACATGATTGATGTTACAAAATTGTACTTGTGTTAAACCATACTTTAAGGTGTACACTATAGTCGATGGAAAGATAGCGTTCCATCATATGTCGGCCCGCTTTATATACAAACACATATATTCTCTCTCTCCAAAGCGGGTCTCTCATATACTTCTCTCTCAAAGCTATAAACACAACATAAAGACCTTATCCTTTACTGGATAGGGTCTTTTTGCTATATGTTTTTATCTAGGGCCATATAACGGCATAGATTGGTTGTATGCTATAGCAGATTGATTTGTTTCGATATAGTTGATATACTGATGATGAAATAAAGTATTACTTTCACAATTAAGAAAGGGAAATATATGATTGGTTTGGGTACGGCCATTAACATTGGCCTCATCATAGCCGGCAGCTTGTGCGGCCTCGCATTTGGTCGGTTTATGAAAGAAAATTTGAAACAGACGCTCATGATGGTGAGCGGTATTATCGTTCTCCTCCTCGGGATGAGCGGTGCCATGCAGTATATGCTAGTTATTGTAAACGGCACGCTGCAAACAACGGGGCCTATGCTCATGATTATTAGCATGGTGACAGGCGCTGTAATTGGCGAGCTTATAGACCTTAACCGTTGGATTACTGTTTTTGGTGACTGGGTGAAAGCAAAAACTGGCAACACTGGTGATCCGCAGTTTACGCACGCTTTTATTACAGCGTCCCTTACATTTACCGTGGGCGCCATGGGTGTGCTAGGCTCTATTCAAGACGGCTTGACGGGTAACTATCAAACGCTATTGTTGAAAGGCATCCTCGACGGCATCATCGTTATGGTTATGGTGTCCTCTATGGGCAAAGGCGCATTGTTCTCCTTTATTCCTGTAGGGATTACCCAATGGATTATTACAGCTATGGCTCACATCGCTGCGCCGCTAATGACGCCAAGTGCTATCGATAACCTGTCCTACGTGGGATCTATTCTGATCTTCTGTGTCGGTATTGACCTCATCTGGCCTGGTAAAATCCGTATTGCCAACCTATTACCAGCCATCTTCGTGGCTATGGGGCTTACATTCTTGCTGTAAATCATACTATAAATAGCATTATAAGAAACCTATATTCTCTAAACCTTTGATATGTACCTTGTACATGAGGTGGAGGATATAGGTCTTTTTATTTTCTGAAATTATTTTGTAATAAAATAACTTATGATATTTCTCCACTCAATCAAGTTAATGACATCCCTCAACCCAATTAAGTTGATAGATATAGATCCTTACGTTCCGAAATAGGTGACCAATAGAGTCCCTGCCAAAGTAGGATTTGACTGGTATTACCTAGAAATCTTTTACCAAAACTAATAGCAGAATAATTTTAATTTCCCATATGACTGTTATTCAGGTAGATATTATTGAATTATACCTGTTTAACAGGTATAATCAAAGGAGAGATTCTATGATTATCGGATTTAAGGATAAAGAAACAGAACGCATTTTTTATCGTGGATACTTATCATTAAGGAGATAAAAGTATGAAGGAACTAATCCCAGTACCTAAAATGAGTGAGGTTCTACGTGAAGAATTTATGCAACCATTGGGGCTAAGTGCATACCGTGTTGCGAAGGATATTATGGTTCCTGTATCACGAATACAAGAAATTCTTCAAGATAAACGAAAAATTACGGCAGATACAGATTTAAGATTGTGTAAATATTTTGGTATGTCTAAAGGGTTTTTCTTAAGATTGCAGATGGATTTAGATTTGCTTGAAGCAGAGGATACAGAGGGATTGCAAGCTGATTTAAAAAATATTATATGTATTACAACTCAATCTATTACTGATTGATAATTTTCGATATATTTGGTACACTTAATCTATAAATAAATCGTTATAACATTATGTATTACTATAAGGAGACGCTATGTTATTCGTTGAATATCCTAAATGCACAACATGCAAAAAAGCAAAGAAATTCTTAGATGATCATAATATTAAATACACAGATCGTGATATTAAGTCTGAAAACCCTACAGCAGAAGAAATCGCAGCTTGGTATCCACAATCTGGTAAAGATTTGAAAGCATTCTTTAATACTTCCGGTATGATTTATCGTGAACAACAATTGAAGGATAAATTGCCAAACCTTAGTGAAGAAGAAAAACTAGCTTTATTAGCATCCAATGGTATGCTTGTAAAACGTCCTATCTTGGTTCTTGAAGACAAAGTTCTAGTGGGCTTTAAAGAAGCAGAATGGATTGAGGCGTTGAAGCTCTAATTTCATATCAGTAACCGAAAGAACAGGTCCCTAAAAGCCTCCAAAGCGAGCTAAGTCGTTTTTAGGGACCTGTTCTTTCTATATCTAATAAAGAAATAAGAGCTATCAACTAATACCTCTTAGTATTAAGTCATTTTTAGAGATAGGGGCTTTTCTTTTTATATGAAATTAGCATCTTCAACTAGGGCCTATTGAAGAGCCCCATAGTGAGCTAAGTCGTTTTCAGGGACCTGTTCTTTCTACATCTAATAAAGAAATAAGAGCCTTCAACTAGAGCTTTAAAGGGAGAGGTCATTTTTATGAATTCGTTCTTTTCCTATTCTATATAGGAAATACAGTTCTTTATTATTTATCGAAAAAATTAATTTGTATATAGTTTGTATGTTTTGTATAATATTTACATTGTAGACATACCCCTATAGGTACATAAAATTTAAATTACCTTAGGTACAAAGCGTTTTAAATTACCTTAGGTACAAAGCGTTTTAAATTACCTTAGGTACAAAGTGTTTTAAATTACTTTAGGCACAGAGAGTTTAAAATTTCTTAAGGTATAAAGAGTTTTGAATTATTATTGTGTTGTTTTGTGTTTTATTTCCGGAGTAAGTAAGGCCGGTTCTAGTGTATAGAGAGGTCTATATGAAATTTTTACAGTCTTTATCAGAGCAGGTGTCGTTATTCACGCAAGGTGCTATTTTAGCATTAGGCGTTGTATTTATTCTTTTGGATGTGATTACAGAGTCATTAAATCCCGTTATAGATTTAGCATGGGTGACGGTTCTAGTTTGTGGTTTGCCGCTGCTCATCAATAGCGTTCAAAGTATTTTGAAGCATTTAGAGATTCATGCTAACTTCCTCATTGTTGTGGCCATGGTGGCTCTTATTTCCATTGGCGATTATCATACGGCGGCCTATGTGGGGCTCATCGTACAGGGTGGTTTCTTTTTGGAACAGCTTATTACGGGTGAGTCGCATTATACTTTAGATGATGATATGCTTCCTACAATGCCAGCACAACTCGTTGCTATGCGTCAGGGCATTAACAATTATTCATCTGTCATTGTTGTGGTTGTATTGCTATTATCTATGGGCTCCTTTGCATTGACACAGGATTTCATACATACTGTAACCTTGTTATTAGTACTATGCCCATGTTCCTTGGAACTTATTTTAGTGGCATTAATGATGGGCTCCCTTGTGGATGATGCATCTCCTGTATCGGAGCTTTCAAAAGGAACAAAGCAGTCTCATTTAGGTCTACTCATCGTGTCCATTGTATTCCACATTGCCATTATAGGTGCCGGTGTATTTGGTTTCATCGATCCTGTTACGGCCGTTGCACTGCACGGTTTGGCGCGACTTGGTCTCGTGTATAATTTGAAAGTTTTAAATGGTTCTTTGTGTGTAGCATAGAATTTAGTACAGTATATATGTTAAGCCATAATAAAATCCCCTAGTAATGATGTGTTACTAGGGGAGTTTTTAGGTTCTTACAACTATTAGTTGTAGATTATTCTTTTGCTTGGGATTTATCACCAAGTGTGAGAAGTAGGAATACGATAGCGAGGATACATGCACCAACGAGGGCTACGAAGCCGCCATCCCAACCATAAAGGTCAACCATGAGACCCATGAACGCACCAGCACCAGCGGAACCGATGAGGTAGCCAAGAAGGCCTGTAAGACCAGTAGCGCCACCTGTTGCTACACGTGGTACCATGTCTGCTGCTTGAAGGCCGATCATCATAACAGGACCGTAGATGAGGAAGCCGATAGCAATAAGTGCTAAGTTATCGATAAGGATATTGCCTGCTGGGTTGAACCAGTAAACAAGGATTGCCAAGACAACGAATAGCATGAAGCAGATCGTAGCTGGAGCACGACGGCCGCGGAATACACGGTCACTCAAATAGCCGCTTACGAGCATGCCTGGAATACCAGCCCATTCGTACAAGAAGTAAGCCCAACGGGAACCTTCTTTTGTAAAGCCTTTTACAGCAGTCAAATAGGTAGGAGCCCAGCTTACTACGCCATAACGGATGAAGTATACAAAGATATTCGCAATTGCAAGATACCATAAGTATTTGTTATGCAAAATATATTTGTAGAAGATTTCTTTGAAAGTAGTTTTGTTTTCATCACTTACTTCAGCTGCTACTGGTTCGTGCTTGTATTCTTCGATAGGTGGCAAGCCACAGGATTGAGGTGTATCTTTCAACAAGAAGAATGTAACCACAGCTAACACGATAGAAATAAGAGCAGGGAAGAAGAAAATACTATGCCATGTACCAAATAGATAGATACCTAACGTAGCAAGAGGTGCGATGATACCGCCACCAAGATTGTGGGATACGTTCCACCAGGACCACCAAGCACCGCGTTCAGAACGGGAGAACCAAGTTACCATATTTTTCGCATATGGAGGGTAACCCATACCTTGGAACCAACCATTTAAGAAGGCGAGTACGCACATGATAGGAATACTGCTTAACACACCAGGTAAGGTGCCGAATAATAACATAACTAAAGCACTGAGCAATAGACCTACTGTGGAGAAGTATTTTGGGTTAGAGCGGTCAGACGCATTACCCATGACAAATTTACTTACGCCGTACGCTACGGATAAGAGGGTCATGACAATACCAAGATCCGCTTTAGTGTAGCCGTACTCAGCAATCATGTACGGAACAGCCAAACTAAAGTTTTGGCGGATCAAATAGAATGTAGCATAACCAATAAAAGTACCTGCAAAGACTTCTTTGCGAAGACGTTTGTAGGTGGAATCGATTTGCCCCTCTGGTAATCGTTCAATATGAGGAGCTGGAGAGAAAATCGACATCATCACACATCCTTTCTACAAAATGCCATTGTAATCATACCATGTATGACCAAAAGTCGACTATATTTTATTTTTAATTATGATAAATAGTTATTTTAGTGCACCATTATGGGCTTAGCGCATAGATTATAGGTCATTAAAATATCTACTATTTATTAGAGAGAACTAGCACCAAAATACATGAATGGTGTCAATAAAATAGCGCTATCTATTCCGATAGACACTCAATTAGAGTTGTGGGATAGATAGCGCTTTTGTGTTGTATATTAATTGTGAATATATTTATATACTGTACGTAAATATATTGATTTTATAGTCTCAATTAATCAATATATGTTACAGGATAGCCTTTTGCTTCGATTTCGCGGCGGTTAAGACCGTTTGGTAAGTCTGGATAGCCAATAGCAAGGCTAGCATATACTTTTTCACCTTCTTTAAGGCCTAGTTCACGCATTTTAGCTTGGATGCGTTCGTTGTCTTGAAGGTGACGGATTTGGTTAACCCAGCAGCTGCCAAGGTCGAGCTCATTGCAAGCGAGCATCATGTTTTGCATTGCACATGACACGTCAGCAAAGTTGTTGGCATAACTTGGTTTGCTAGCCAATACGATAAGTACAGGCGCGCCATAGTTAAATACAAACTTGCCTTCAGCAGACATTTTAATGATATTCACCATGTAAGGTAATGTATTTTCTGTAATCGGCATTTTGCCGTATTCCTCTTGAACGAGTGTTACTAACTCATTGAGTACATCTTGGTTCGTAATGACCATGAAATGTGTCAATTGTGTATTACCGCCAGATGGGGCACGGCGGCCAGCATCGAGGACTTGATCGATAAGTTCTCGAGATAATTGATCAGCTTTAAATTTACGCGTACTATGACGTGTTTTGATACATTCTAATGTATTCATATAGGCCTCCTACTATCAATCAGGTTTATATAGAATTTCTTTTATTATACTATATGACATAGATCTAGAAAGAAATTTAGAATGAGTTTTAGAAAGATCTCTAGAAGGGATATGCTAAACGTCTTGAAGAAGCCATGTCCGCATGTGGTATTGAATTCTAATATAAAAAAATCTTATTAATAGGTTCACAGCTTTATGGTGTGATTTCTGCCCATAAATTCTATAGAAGCGCTCATTTTTTAATAAAAAAGAAAAAAATAATATTAATTAATTGACAAATTTAAAAATAATCTGAACAAAGTAGGTTTTTTACGTTGACTGCTTGCTGTAGAATTGTGTACAATTAATTTGTAGATTATTGTGTGCATATGGAGGTAGAATATGGCAGAAATTGTCGTACTCGAAGGTTACAAACATAAAGAAGACGTACCTGATGCAGAGTACATGAAATTAGAAAACCAATTGAGCTTCCCACTTTATGTAGTGGCGAAGGAAATTGTTAATGCATATCGCAGTCACTTAGATCCGTTAAATTTGACATATACTCAATACATCGTAATGATGGCATTGTGGCAATATGGTGATTTGTCCGTTAAAGAACTAGGCCAAGTATTGCGCCTTGATTCTGGTACATTAACACCACTTTTAAAGAAATTAGAAGCAAAAGCATTCTTAAAGCGTAAACGCAGCCGCCAAGATGAACGCGTAGTAATGGTAACCCTTACTGATACTGGTAAAGCATTACGTGATGAAGCAGTTCATATACCACGTCGCTTGTCTGAAGCTGCAGGCCCGATTTTTGACGTTGAAGAAACACGTCAAATGCGTATGTTGCTTAACAAATTGTTAGAAGCAATCGATAACGCTAATGCTAGAACAGCAGAGAAGCTTAAGCGCTAATGTAGCGTACTCTAGTAAGATCTCATATGCATACATTCTGTAATTTAATATATCTAATATTTTCATAAAATGTGATATACTATACATATAACATATTATGCTGAGGTCATGTGAGAACATGACCTGTCGTGAGATGCCGTAAAGGCAAAAAGGAGAGCATTATGAATAAAAATTTATTAGGCGCATTTGTATTAGCCGGTACATTATTAGTTGGTGGTGTTGCTAATGCAGCAAACTGGAATGGTTTAGCTAACTATCCAGAGGTCCCAAACAGTGCAAATGGTTCTGAAACATACTTCTTTGATAAAGCATCCCAATTCAGTGGTATCGATGGTAGCCGTAACTATGTATTCGGCATCAATGTAGTGAACATGCATAACAATCAATATGGCGAAGCTACATTGTTCAAATATATTGTTCATCCAAGCTTGCATACTGTATATCGTTTCTCTCCAGATGGTCAAGCGTACCAAATCACTCCTGGTTCTAATGAATACAATATGTTCTTGGCTGCTTGGAAAGAAGTATACGGTACTGACTTCTCTTTCCCAGCTTTATAATTTGATGGCGCAAGCCGTAATAATTACATAACTATTGCTGGTGAAAGCTCCTTTGGGCTTTCACCAGTGTTGTTTATGGAGGTTTCCTATGTCTAAATCTGAATTTGCTCAAGCTTATACGGAGCGCATGTTCCCTGATATTGCGGCCCCTGCAGGTTATATTGACCCTGAGTTTGAAGTTTTATTTGATAATTTTGCGTTCGATGAAGTTATCACCGAAGAGGGTCGTAATGTGCCTGCCAAGGATCGCTTCTTGGCCATCCTTGCTACATTAGTGGGTGTATCTGCTGTCGATGAATATGCGTTGATGCTACCAGCAGCACTTAACTTTGGCTTGATTCCCGATGAAGTAATCGAGCTCCTTTATCAAGCTGTGCCATATCTTGGCATCGGTCGTGTGCGTCCATTCTTTAAGGTCACAAATAAGATTTTTGACTATCGCGGGGAAACTGTTGCGGATCCATCTCGCAGTACAATTACTGCTGCATCTCGTCTTGAAAAGGGCGTAGAAAAACAGGTGGAAATCTTTGGTGAATCTGTGCGTCATTCTTACGAAGAAGGTCCTGAAGATACACGTCACATCAAAAAGTGGCTTGCTAATATGTTCGGCGACTACTACACACGTAAAGGCTTGAGTGTGGCTCACCGTGAAATGATTACCTTCTGTTTCTTGGCAGCTCAAGGTGGATGTGAACCTCAATTAAAGGCTCACGTAGAAGGCAACTTGAACGTAGGCAACAGTAAACAATATTTGATTAACATCGCATCTCAATGCGTGCCGTACATCGGCTATCCACGTACATTGAATGCCCTTCGTTGCATTCAAGACGGCTACACCGCATGGGAAGCTAAACAATAAGAATTTATGTAATACATCAACGTGTTATGTAATCTATATATGATATATAGTTCATAAACATGTTAGGTAACATATAAAGGAGTTTTATGTTTGATTTAAATCCGATACAGATATTAGCTAGTATTCCTGCTATTATCATCGTTTTTTCTGTCTTTGGATATGCAGAGGCCAAAGTAGCTACCTGGTTTGGCGATCCAACACCTCGGATGGCGGGGCGCCTCACATTATCTCCTTTGGCACACCTTGATTTAATAGGTACTATCTGTATCATTCTAGTTGGATTTGGATGGCCTAAAGGGATGGCTATTAATCCATCTTACTTTAAAGACCCACGCCGTGATATGAGCCTACTTGCTTTTGCAGGTCCTATAGCAGGCCTGATTACAGGGTTCGTATTTACTTTCATATACGTACTTTTGGGTAATTTGAATCTTATGCAGTCTCCGGGTTTACCAATGGTTATGCAATACATTATTTTGTATAGCATCGGCCTTTCCATTTTCTGCTTAATTCCATTCCCACCATTACCTGGTTTTAATATCATTTTGCCGTGGCTACCGACAGAATGGCAAATTAAATATTACCAATTAGGGATGATTAACTTGATTTTCTTTATCATCCTTATTAATACACCGATTATTTCTATGGTAATCCGTCCATTGCAACAAACAATTTTCAAAATTTACTTTGCAATCATTGGGACGATTTTATAAATATATTTGGTGAAAGCCTCTATCGTATAGGTGATAAATCTATGGTAGAGGCTTTTTTGTGTTATAAGTATGAACAAAATTATGATTATATTTATATTAAAAACTATCGATATAGTTTCTAATATATGATATACTGTGTATAGAAATCGTAAATTTTCGATATATTAATGTTACAGTGTATGGTTAGATACTATTGATATAGTAAATTAATCCACTAAATTGATATGTAAATCGATATATTAAATTGATACAGTATATAGATATTCAAGTGAATAGAAGAGGAATATATATGGATTTTGAAGAAAATCAAGTGCCAGAGGCGATTCTGGACAAGCTTACAAAGGTGTGTACATGCCGTAGCATTACACGTAAAACGATTAAAGAAGCCATTTTGAATGGTGCTCATACATTTCCTGAGGTAAAAGAAGCAACTCGTGCTGGCACAGGCGCTTGCGGTGGTAAAGGCTGTGGCCCTCGCATCGTAAAGCTCTTAGCAGAAATGAAAGAGCAAGGTAAAATTTAAGGATAAGCAAAAGTTAAGACTAAGCAAAAGTTAAGCGTAAGTTTGACCTTAACTGATATAAAGACTATTACTTGGAACCAATACGGTATGTATCTGTAGGTTTTGGGTAATAGTCTTTTTTGCGCTACCGATGCACTCTATATATTGGTGTTGTTGGGGTTGTCTTTATTATTTGATATACTATACATAATACTTTTTAGAGATTTTGGAGGTATATATGTTTCGACGTATCGTAGCGGCTACGATGATTGGCGCATTGGCGCTTACAACGGGCTGCGGTTTACATAACCCATTTACTTCTAAGGCTGAGCCTGTAACCTATGAATCCGTGGCACAGAGCGAGCTTTCACCAGAGGAAAAGGTGGACAAATTAGTAGCTAATATGTCTGACGCGGACAAGGTAGGCCAATTGTTGATGATTGGCATCCACGGCAAGACCTTGAACGATGACGCTAAATTTATGCTCAATGAGTACCGCATGGGTGGCATCATCTTGTTTGACCGGAATATGGAGTCAAAGGCTCAAGTGAAATCGCTGATTACAGATATTAATAAAACTGGTAAAAGTGCCGGTTTAACGCCATTGTTCATCGGGATAGACCAAGAGGGGGGCGCGGTGGCGCGCATGGAGGATCAACTCATCAAGGTTCCTCCTGCAGAAGAATTAGGTAAAGAACCTATTGAACAAGCGGTATCCTTGGCAAAACAGTCTGGTACTGAATTAAAGGACTTGGGATTCAACATTAACTTTGCTCCTGTAGCGGACTTGGGCTTAACCTATGGCCGTTCCTTTAGCACAAATCCTGATGATGTTGTACGTTATGCCAGCGCTGTAGGTAAGGCCTATGATGAAGCTGGTTTATGGTATTCCTATAAGCATTTCCCAGGCATTGGTAAAACAGATGTAGACTTACATGCGGATACCAGTGTTGTGCCAGTGTCTAAAGAGACTTTGTTGAATGAAGATACGAAGGTATTTGTAGACCTCATTAAACAGTCTAAACCGAATACATATGCAATTATGGTATCCCACGCGATGTATCCACAAATCGATGCAGCTCATCCATCTAGTCTGTCTAAAGCGATTATTACTGACTGGCTGCGCAAGGATATGGGTTATAACGGCGTTGTCGTAACAGACGATATGGACATGGGTGCTCTTGCAAAACACTACACCTTCAGCGATATGGCGGTTCAATCTATCTTGGCTGGTAGCGATATCTTGCTCGTGTGCCACGAATACGAACATATGCAAGAGGCGTATAATGGCCTTATGAAAGCTGTAAAAGATGGTCGTATCTCTAAAGAACGACTCGATGAATCTGTGAAACGGATCTTGCTTATGAAGATGAGTAAAATTTCTTAGAATTTCTTATTTTAAGGAAGGAATTTTAAGAGTATATCACGAATATAGACAGTGGAAATACTATTCATGGAAGGCGAATCTGAGTTGACACTCAAGGGAGAACTTTGTTATAGTTAATACACAGAGAAACTGTGCGAAACTTACGGGTAACGCGCAACACTCGTCGACTCAAGGATCGGCGAGTTTTTTTGTAGGAGGGAGTTATGTCTAAGCTTTTTAAGTCTTTAGATTCCCTATTACGCTTGATGAGAAAACGAAATATTACAATGATTATATAGTGTATACATAACACAGCTTCAAGGATTTTAATAAACCGATAGAGAATTACTTAGTATAGTTATTCTCTATCGGTTTATTTTTTATTCGTTAGGAGTGAATGTATATGGCTCGGAGAATTATGTTGAACGGTACGTCCTATTTTGGACAAGGGGCGATTCAGGAGATTGTGAATGAAATTAAGAATCGCCGTTTTAAAAAGGTCCTCGTTACGTCTACACCTGATCTATTTGAGTTTAAGGTGGCTACAAAGGTAACAGACCTACTTGATGCGGCAGGCATTGCTTACGATGTATATGATAATATTAAGCCGAATCCAACCATTGAAAACGTAACATCTGGTGTGGCTGCTTGTAAGGCTGCTGGTGCTGAAGCTATCGTTGCTGTAGGCGGTGGCAGTGCTATCGATACAAGTAAGGCCATTGCTACGATTGTGACGAATCCTGAGTTCGGTGATGTACGTAGCCTTGAAGGAGTGGCGCCTACAAAACATCCTTGCTTGCCGATTATTGCTGTGTCTACCACATCTGGTACGGCGGCAGAGGTTACTATTAACTACGTTATTACAGATGTTGAAAAGAACCGTAAATTTGTATGTGTTGACCCTCATGATATTCCAATCGTAGCCATCGTGGACCCTGATATGTCCGCATCGATGCCAACTGGTCTTTGCGCATCTACCGGGATGGATGCCCTCGTTCATGCCGTGGAAGGTTATATTACAAAAGGTGCATGGGAACTTACTGATATGCTTCATTTGAAAGCTATCGAAATCATCGGTCGTTCCTTGCGTAGCGCCGTAGCTGGTGACTTCGCAGGCCGTGAAGCTATGTCCCTTGGTCAATATATTGCAGGTATGGGCTTCTCTAACGTAGGTCTTGGCATCGTTCACTCCATGGCACATCCATTGAGTGCTGTATACGATATCCCTCATGGCAAGGCGTGTGCAATGCTTTTAACAGCAGTATTGAAATTCAATGCTCCTGCAACAGGCGAAAAATATCGTGAAATCGCTCGCGTTATGGGCGTTTCTGATGTAGACGAAATGGATCAAGAAACATATCGTCAAGCAGCTATTGATGTAATCCAAAAATTAGCTGACGATGTTGGCATTCCTAAATCCCTTAGCGAAGCGGGCGTGAAACGTGAAGATATTCCATTCCTCGCTGAATCTGCTTTCAACGATGCATGTACACCTGGTAACCCACGAGATGTATCTTTAGAAGAAATTGTTGGTATCTATGAATCCATATTCTAAGGAAGTAAGAGCTTGATGATATATAGTATTTTATGGCTTGAATGATTTAAGACTATAACATCATATTGATGCATGATTTGTAGGTCTAAATAATTTCCTGGTCTAAATGATGTGAAGCTCTAGCCCTGAGGGTTTTACACCTTTAGTGTCTTTACATATTTCAGATGCCTCCGAATATGTAAAGAAAATACATTTACACACTTGCTTAACAAAACTAGCCATCTCGTGTTAGAGGTGGCTAGCTTTACGTTTGTAGCGTTGTCTTCTAATTAGATAACTGACGTTGTATGTAATCGTTTCTTGAAAATGATGGTTTACATAAGTATACTAAGGATATGAATACATAGTTTATGCACGAGTGTTTAAATTTTGGCTAATGCTAAGGAGGAATGGTATGAAGCTATGGAAATTTAATAAGCGCAGTTCTACCTTAGCAGATATGTCCATGAATCGTATGTTGTTAACAGAGCTCATTGCAAAGGGCGCTCTTGTGGGCGTGATTGCAGGCTTTTGTGGTGCTACGTACCGTTATTTAATCCTTGAGTCAGAGCATATTCGTTGGCATTTGATGGACGACATTACCATGGAAGGGGCCATAGGCTGGCTTATAGTGATGGTTATTTTTGCCTTTATCGTCGACAGATTGCTTGCATGGGCCCCATTATCGGGGGGCTCTGGTATTCCTCAAATCGAAGGTGAAATGTTGGGCCTCTTTGATATGAAACCGTATCGGACGTTGGCTTCCAAGATGATTGGTGGCGTTTTGACTGGCTTTGCAGGTTTTTCAGTAGGCCGTGAAGGGCCAGCCGTACAAATCGGTGGCTCTGCTGGTAAAATTGTATCCTATTGGATGAATTCAGGTCTACGTGAGCAGCGCATCTTGACTTCTGCTGGCGCAGGGGCGGGCTTAACGGCTGCCTTTAGTGCACCCGTATCGGGGGCGATGTTCGTCTTTGAAGAGGTTCATAAAAGTTTTTATCCTTACCTCGTTGTGCCAACCTTTGTGGCCACATTGATTTCTAACTATATTACAGTTAGTATCTTTGGCCTCGACCCAGCTCTTGGGTTTTCGGTAACCTCAGGGGTTCCTCTTGAGTACTTTCCTGTACTGCTTATGGTGGGCGTTATCATGGGCCTCTGTGGGGTGCTCTTCTGTCGCATGATCTTTGCGTTCAAGAAATTCTTTGAGTGGCTTAAATGCTCTCGGTTCTTGAAATTAGCCCTCACCTTTGTGACTGTGGCCGTCATCGGCTATGACTCGCAACTTCTTTTAGGTGGTGGCAATGATCTAGTAGGACAGCTAGCCTTTCAATCGCATGGCGTATTGCTCTTGGGTGGCATCGTACTAGGTAAGATTTTACTTACCACCTTTTGCTATGGCAGTGGTGCACAAGGCGGCATATTCTTGCCCATGCTCGTTATAGGTGCCTCGGCAGGTGCCTTTTGTGAAAGCGTACTTTCAACGTTAGGCCTCATTTCTCCTGATTTTGTACCTCAATTCGTCATCTGTGCCATGGGTGGTATGCTAGCAGCTGCGATGCGAACCCCAATTTTGGCGATTCTACTCGTTCTTGAAATGACGAATAGTTTTTCTAATATTTACGCTATCGGTATCGTTACATTGGTGGCCTATCTTGTGGCAGATCTTTTAAAAGAGCCGCCAATTTACGATTCCTTATTGCAAGCCATGAGTGGGCAAAGCAATCTAGAAGCTGTACAAACATTCTTCCAAACGAAGGTGCCTGTAGTGGCAAACTATACAGATGTACAACTACAAGACTTGGCATTGCCAGAGGGGACACTGATCGTAAGTATTCGTCGCAATGGAACATACATTGTACCCCTTGGAGATGTAAAACTCGAACCAGGTGATGAGCTACAAGTCTCTTGTGAACGAGGACGATTAAAAGCAGCGAAAGACTTTTTCCAATCGAATTAGTTATAGCAAAGAGATATCTTCAATCTAAGTAAAGGGAGGCCTTATTATGCTGGATAACATTATAGTATTTTATATATTCTTTACCATAGTTGGCTTTTTAGCGGCTATGCTAGGCACCATCATCGGTGCCGGAGGGGGCCTTGTATTCGTTCCTCTCTTCATGTACTGGTTCCCGGAGTGGTCCCCATCTATGATTGTAGGGACATCACTCTTTTCTGTTATGTGTAATGCTATTTCTGGCTCTATTGCATATATTAAACAGAAAAAGGTTCTTATCAGTGCCGCTATTGTATTTAGTTTAGCGACTTTACCAGGTGCTATCTTAGGGGCTCAAATGTCTGGTTGGTTTTCTGGACAGGGCTTTATGTTTGCCTTTGGGTGCTTTATGCTATGCGCTTCTGGTTTGATTGGATTTAAGAACTTCAAAAAAGGGGAGCGGAAGGAAGAAAGCCTTACCCTTGATCAGTTAACGTATAGCAAACCTATTGGCATTAGCATTAGCTTTTTTGTAGGTTTTATCTCCAGTATCTTTGGTATTGGTGGTGGCCTTATCCATGTGCCTGCCTTGATTTATCTGATGGGATTCCCAACCCATATGGCTACAGCTACAAGCCAATCTATCCTTGCGGTATCTACAATGATAGGTGTTATAACGCATTTATTGGAAAATCATATCGTATTTAGTATTGCTATCCCTACTAGTATTGGTGCTATCTTTGGTGCCCAAGCAGGTGCGCGCATTGCAAAACGTCTGAAAGCAAAATCTATTCTTGCTCTTATGAGCGTGGCAGTCTTTGCACTAGCTGTACGTCTTATTCTTAAGTCTGGTATTTTGGGATAATATGGCTTCTCTGATCATCAATAGAAATTCGAATACTATACTTCTTATGTTCTAGTTAGTATGAACCGATAGATTTGATATGTTTACTATAAGCCCTCTAGTGGTTGCTCGAAAGAGTTATATCCCTAGAGGGCTTTTTATGTGAAAGTGAACGATTATTAGTAGGGAAATCTAAAAGTTATGATTAAAAGTCATACTTAAATATAAATGAGAACGATAAAATTAAAATAAATGAAAATATACAGTTTTATGCATAATTTATGTAAACTATTTCCTATAGAATTATATACACGATACATCAAGTTTTATGGGCAATTTGGCGTTCATTTATTATAGAGTTCTTTAATTACTAAGTAAACAAAATAGTTTTATTTTAATATGTGAAAAATGAGTACATGATAATGCCACTGAGATGCACTTTCAAGTAAAGAAATAAAAAAGCCATGCATATCGAGAATTATTAGGAGACATATAATTTATGCATAATTATAGTAGTGAGAATGAGAACGGCGTATACTAAATATAAGACACTATAAGAAATATTCCTTAAGAAAGGATAGGAGGAAATATAAGTGAGTACGCTTAATAGAGATTATGAACGTTTGCCAAGGAGGCAAAAGAGATTTGCAAAGATCGTGTCTATACTGATCATTTACGTCGTTATGCATATGGTGTTGACGCGTCCTGTTATAGCTATTTACCAAAGGTTGTTGTAAAGGCTGAGGATGAACGTGAAGTAAGACGCCTTATTCGTTTGTGCCAACAATGTGGTACACCATTTACATTCCGTGCAGCTGGTTCTTCTTTGTCTGGTCAATGTTCCAGTGAAGACGTGCTTATCGTATGTAATGATGGCTTCAAAAAAATGGAAGTTATCGACGATGGCAAGGCTTTAAAATGCGAATGTGGTGTTATCGGTTCTGATGCGAACGATTTATTGAAACCATATAACCGTAAAATCGGTCCAGATCCTGCTACACTTGCAACAGCATTAGTAGGCGGTATTTTGAACAATAACTCCTCTGGTATGTGCTGTGGTACGGCTCAAAACTCCTATAAAACAATCCGTTCCATCCGCGTTGTATTACTAGATGGTACTGTTCTTGATACATCCGACAAAAAATCTATTGAACAATTCCTTCGTGAAAAACCTCAAATGGTTGAAGATATCTTGCAATTGCGCAAAGAAATCTTGGCTGATGAAGAATTGACGCATTTGATTCATCACAAATACAAAATCAAAAATACTACAGGCTATGGCTTGAACTCCCTTGTTGATTTCGAAGACATTATCGATATCATCAATCACTTGTTCATCGGTTCTGAAGGTACATTGGGCTTCGTATCTGAAATCGTGTACAACACTGTTGAAGACGTACCTCATAAAGGTTGTGGTCTCATGTTCTTCAGCACATTGAACGATGCATCTCTTGCGGTTGTAGCCTTGGCTAATATGGGCCGTGAAAAGGTTGTTGCTGCTGAAATGATGGACTATCAATCCTTGAAAGCAGTTCAAACTCTTGAAAATGTACCTGACTTCGTTCGTGAAGTACCAGAAGGTACAAGTGCTATCTTGTTCCAAACTGAAAGCTATTCCAAAGAAACTGTAGATAAAAACTTAGCTTTTATTAAAGAACAATTGAAAGATATCCCAACAGCTATCCCAAGTCTTTACTCTCAAGATCCTAAAGAATACGATTCCTGGTGGGCAATCCGTAAAGGTATCTTGCCTATCGTTGGTGGTCAACGTAGAAAAGGTACTACTGTTATTACCGAAGACGTTTGCTTCCAAATCGAAGACTTCACTAAAGGCATTGAAATGCTTACTGAATTATTCCACAAATACGATTTCGTTGACGGTGGTGTAATCTTCGGTCATGCTTTGTCTGGTAACGTTCACTTTAACATTACACCTGATTTCAGCGACCCTAAAGATACTAAGAACTTCGGCGATTTGGTAAAAGAAATGTCCGAACGCGTATCTGGTTTCGGTGGTTCTTTGAAAGCCGAACATGGTACAGGCCGCATGGTAGCACCATTCGTTGAAATGGAATGGGGCAAAAAAGCGTACGAAATCAACCGTCGTATCAAAGCAATCTTTGACCCTGAACGCATCTTGAACCCAGATGTTATGATCACTGATGATCCGGATGTGTATAAGAAAAACCTTAAAGCTCAATGCGTTATTGACGATGCTTTCACAATCTGTATGGAATGCGGTTTCTGTGAAAAACATTGTCCAAGCCGTAATTTAACATTGACTCCTCGTCAACGTATTGCATTGTTGCGCGAAACTAAACGCCTTGAAAACGAAGGCAACTTCACATTGGCATCTGAACTTAGAAAAGGTTACGAATACTTCGGCGTAGATACTTGTGCTGCTTGCTCTATGTGTAAAGGTCTTTGCCCACTCAGCATCGATACTGCTCAAATCGCATTGTCCATGCGCCGCATCGATCCACCTGCACCAGAATTGGCTAAGAAAATCTACGATAACTTCTCCACAACGCTTCAAATGTGTCGTGCTGGCGTAAGCCTTGAAGGCATTGCAGGTTCCATCATTACTCAAAAAGCGATTTCTAAGATTACTGAAGGTTTACATGGCGTAACAGGTGTTACACCATATGTTCCTAAAACAACTCCTAAAGCTAATCGCTACAAATTGAAAAACCGTATCAAACCAACTAACTTTGAAAAGGTTGTATACTTCAGTACATGTGCAAACCGTGCATTCAAACCTAACCAAGGTTATGACGATGATCGCAGCTTGCAACAAGTTGTAGAAAGTCTCTGTAACAAGGCTCATATCGATATTATCTATCCAAAACATATCGAAAACCTCTGCTGTGGCTTGAGCTTTGAAAACTACGATGACGTTCATGAACGTGCTGTTAAAGACTTGCACGATGCATTGATGAAAGCATCTGAAAATGGTAAATATCCAATCGTGATCGACCATAGCGCATGCTTCAACCATGCTTTCAAACACATGCCAGACTTAGAAATCAACGATATTTCTGAATTCTTGTGCAAATACGTAGTACCTCATCTTGACATTGAAAAATGCGATGAACGCGTAATCGTACATAAACAATGTAAGATTAAATCTTTGAATAAATCTCAATACATTGAAGACTTGGCTCGTCTCTGCACAGACCATGTATTCAATATCAAATCCTTCGCATGCGATGGCTTTGCTGGTCAAAAAGGTTTCTTCACACCAGAACTCAATAAATCTGCTACCAAAGACCTTGCTGGTGAAATTGCTGAATACGGTGCAACACTAGGCGTAAGCTCCAGTTCCACATGTGAAATTGGCCTTGGTGAAAGCGGTGGCATCCCATTCGTAGGCGTTGCATTCCTATTAGACCGTTGCTCTAAAGCAAAAAAATAAGATTACTTGAATAAGATTCTAGCATTATCTATTAGGGGTTTATTTTTCTATTAAGTATGATATACTATACGTAGGTAGTAGAGTGTATGAAATTACCTACAATATAACAAAAAAGGACGAGTGGCAGCTCGTCCTTTTTCTTGCTTATTTTTTGTTCTTATTGTTGAGCCAATAGCTGTAGGTAGTTACTGCTAGGGCGACAATAAGAGGGGCAAGCAAGGTACCCCAGAGTGTATGAAACAACTCCTCCAATATAACACCTCCTTTCTGGAGGTATTTTTATTATATCATTATGATATGTATCTTGGAGATTATTTAAGAATGGAATATATGATATGAGAAGACTTTTATCCATCCTGGCTTTATTTATATTTATTAGTGGTTGTGGAGTAAATCAGAATACAAATAATAGTAATACAGAAAGCAATGCTAAAAGTTCTAGTATATCCAATCAAGACGGTAGCCAAATGACTAATCTAGATAGCCACTTAACTGTTGCTAAACAGGCTTTATCTGCCGGTGATTATGCGAAAGCCATCGAGGAGGCAACAGCTTCTATTAAGTATAATCCAAATAATGCAGACGCTTATTCGGTTCGTGGCTTTGCTACGGCTTTAAGTGGAGATACTACTAAAGGTTTAGCAGATACTAAAAAGGCTTACGATTTAGATCCAAACAATGTAGCTAATTACTACAATATGGCCATGGTGTACAAGTTGCAAGGCCAATTAAATGAGTCTAAACAATGGTTTGAAAAGGTATTAGAAAAGGACCCTAGCAACACTTGGTCTGTATATGGTATTGCTACTATTTATGCAGACCAAGGGGATGATACTAAGGCCCTTGATTGGCTTGAAAAAGCAATTAAAATTGATCCATCTGTGAAAACCGTAGCCGCTGAACAAGACCATTTTGAACGCTTTCACAATAATTCGCGATTTAAAACATTAGTAGGCTTATAGATATGGATGTAAAACAGATGATTCGCCTTGTTATAAAGGTGATAGGATTTATATATTGGTTTGTTTTTCTATACCTTGGTGGTCTAATGGTCGTAGACTGGGCAGGGTTTATGTCCCAACATAATATAGAAACACCTCTATTCCTTACATATTTAGTGTTTGTAGGTTGTTTTGTAACGCCGTATATCATGCTGTACTGGAAGAAGCTGAATCCTAATGCGAAAGCTCCATTTTGGGTGCGCCATCTCTCCGAATATATGGCGCGATTAGAAGATCGTCATAGTATATGGTTTGATATATTATATGTACTAAAATTATTGCTCTATTTTGTAATAATTCTGTGGATGCTTTGTATCATTTTACTCACCTTAGCAGTTATTGCGTGGACAGTAGTCCTAATTTTGCTGAGCAATTGATGGTGTAAAGGCTTTGCTCAATGGTGAAGCCCAGTAGCGCGTCATAAATTTACATTGTCTTTTCTACTAATGCTTCTTGTAGAATTTGGGAAAAATTGATGCCTTTCGCTAGTGCTCTATCGTTTAGCCATGCAGGAATGGTTAAGGTTTTCTTTACGGATTTACTATTTTTAGCTAAATCAATATCTGTTTGAACTAATGTAGGATAGGTTGTATCTGTACAAGGTAAGTTGCGAATAGATGTAGGGGTTGGTAAACTTTCCCCATCTTCTAAGGCTCCTAAAATATATAGCTCCATAGCTTCTTGAGCATTGGTTACGAGCTCTGTTAGGGTTGAGCCAGTACTGCTAGTATATTCTAAGTCTGGAAACTCAGCCCAGAAACCATCAGCGTCATCATGGATTATAGCAGGGTATATAAATTTCATAGGGCCTCCTTATAGTAGATCTTTATCTTTCATACGCTCTCCTTTTATAGTAACACGTGTACACGTATAAAACAATTGATAGGAGTTATATTTCTTATATTTCTAGTCTAACCGTATATAAAGTAAAACAGGGGTGACCATTGGTCACCCCTGACTCTATTGGTCACTTGACAAACTAGATGTATGATTTATACACATTAATTCTATTTATATAAATCATATTAGTATATAATTGAGATATATAAATTAGGTTGTATATTGATGAAAGGAGAGAATTCATCATGAAACCATTTGGTAAGCGGATTGCAATGGCTGTAGTGTGTGCGGCCACATTGACATCTCCCTTGTTGTTGAGCGGTTGTAGTATGTCAGAACTATGGCAAGGTACTGAACAGAGTCGCAAGGAAATTGCGCAACGGTCTGAGCAAGATCAGGTGCAGTTATTTAATCAATATGTGAAAGCTGTAAGCCGATTTAATCGCATGGCTGTAATGTTCGATTATGCGAATACGCCAACTCTTAACAATTTAAAAGCGGGGCAGCATTTAACTGTATTTAATGCACCGAACTTTAAGCAATTGCAAAAAGAATTAGAAGAGGCTAAGCAAGCCGGTATCCCTTATGATGAAATGAAGGAGCCTTTAGATAAGCTGCTTTCAAAATTGAACGAAATTACACCGGTAGCGGAAGAGCTCGATGCATACTATAAATCTAAAGGGTATACCACAGATAACTATGCTAAGGAGCAACAATTAGGCCCTAAATATGTTCAATTGTATGAACAATTTGTTCCTATTTATGCTGACTTTGATAATTTAATGCATAAGATTAACACGGACCGATTGCAACAACGGTTACAACAATTGCGCGATGCAGGTAAGAAAAATGCAGCTGCCGCACAAGAGGTTTCTTTGCGACTTACTGCAGTCCTAGAAAAGCTAGATAGTGAAAAAGAACCAGATGTAAATGCTATCAATCAAGAGTTACAAGCTATTGGCGATTTAGCGAATGGTATTTCTAGCCCTACGTATGACTCTGTTAAGACCTCTGTAAACTCTACGATTGGTGCCATTCGTACCTATATAGGATCCAAACAAGATAATGATTATAAACATATGGTTGAGGCCTATAACCGTTTTATCTCCAATATGAATACAACCAATATGAATGAATTGGATCAATAAGCAAGCTAGAAGAATAGTGTGATAAATTAATAGGCATATATAAGATATAAAAAGAAAGCTGTATCGAATGAGGATATCATTTGATACAGCTTTTTACATGTTTATAGCCTAGTTAGAACAAAAGTTATTGGTAGTTTATTATATTTTTCTAATGGTTGTAATTCGATTGGATAGGGAGAATAGCACGAGAGCTACCCAGATACAGCCAAAAGCGATAAGTTGGGCTGTGCCAAAGCTTTCACCAAAGTAGAAGATGGCCAAGAAAAAGCCCATGGTGGGAGATAGGTATTGTAAAAATCCTAGTACATTCAATGGCAAGAGTTTTGCGCCGTACGAGAAGAGGATGAGTGGAATTGATGTGGTGAGCCCTGCACCGATGAGGAGTAGGCCGGTGGATGTTACGTTCTCAAGAAAGACCCAGGAAGAGGTATCTATGGTTGCCAAATACCATAGCGCTATCGGTGTAACAAGCCACGCTTCCAAAGCAATACTTGAAAATGGATGGATGGTGAGGCGTTTCTTTACGGCTCCATATAGGCTAAATGATACAGCTAGTGCGATGGAGACAATCGGTAAGGACCCTAGTTCATAGGTCATGATTGATACACCTAGTACGGCGATGGCCATGCTCAGTTTTTGGGACCATAGCAAGGTTTCTTTGTAGATAACGATGCCGAGCAATACGTTGAGGAGAGGGTTGATATAATACCCGAGGCTAGTATCGAGAACGTGTTGGTTGGTAACAGCCCAAATATAAGTGAACCAGTTGACGCTAATAAGGGCGGCTGCCAGTAATAATAGGCCGAACTGTGAAAGATGTGTGCGCAAGTATTGAATATCGATGCGCAGTTGTTGGCGGCCCATAGCAAGGATGATGAAGATCATCCAAACACCAGACCAGATGATGCGGTGCGATAATACTGAAAAGGATGAAACTTGGTTAAGTAGTGCCCAATAAAGGGGGAGCAAACCCCAGATTAAGCAGCACAGTAATGTAGTACTGAGCCCTTTTTTGTTTATATCATTCATAATGCAACCTCCTCTTATTGATAGCATTATTATATCATGCTGATAATGTTATATGCGTTTTTGTCATTTTATATATGCGTTAGTTATAACTTAAAATTTGATACTTATGATTAACTGTTATGTTCATTGACTTTGTGCATAATCTTACACTATATTGGACTTAGAACAACGAATATAGAGAATAGGTGTCGCAAGACTTAATAGAGAAATCGGTACAAGCCGATGCGGTCCCGCCACTGTAAGGACGAGCCTGCTTTCATATATGTCACTGGAGCAATCTGGGAAGGCGAAAGCAAGGCGATGAGCCCGAGCCAGGAGAACTGCCTATTTGATAATCACCGTTATGTACCTACGAGCGATAGGAAGGGGATTGAGGTATGCTGGTTTCAGTGTTTTTTAGCATACTTTTCAACAAGGAACCTTACGTGTCACTTTTGGGGTGGCACGTTTTTTGTTGCCCTTGAAAGTGACTGTTGAGCATATACATCAGGCTTCATTGTTAGTAAACCGATGGACACAGATTTGAGGTTGATGTGATCCATAGATAGGAAAGCTTTGGTGGTGTATAAGCATAACAATTGTAGGTACGGTGCGCTGTTTCTCGGTATGGTTTCGAGTTGAAAAGGAGGCACATATATGTCTGACAAAAAGACTTCAAAGGATGCTGAACGCGATCTATTAGCTCCTGTATCCTTTGATGAATTTGAGAAACCTACGTATGAACAATGGCAGGCAGAGGTTGAAAAGGCGTTAAAGGGTGGCGACTTCCACAAGAAGATGTTCACGAAAACCTATGAAGGTATTACGTTGCAGCCGATTTACACACCTGCATTGCATGCAGAAGCAATTCCAAAGGGCGTATACCCTGGGGCAGGCGAGTTCCTACGTGGCACGAAGGCAAGTGGTTATATTAAAGACTCTTGGGGTGTATCCCAATATGTAGATGACTCTTTGCCTAAAGATGCTAATCATGCAAGTTTATACGAGATTGTAAAAGGTGGCACTATTCACAACATCCGCCTAGATGAAGCAACACGTCATGATCAAGACGTGCAAGTAGGCGCATCTGTTGGCGTTGGTGGTACATCTGTATCCACCATGGATGACTGCAAACAATTGATCGACCGCTTCAATCTGAAGGAAAATCCTTTGTATATTGAAACTGGTGCTTCTGCAGCCATCTTGCTTGGCATGTTAGCGGCTACAGTGAAAGGGGCTAAAAAACAAACGTCTGATTTGAAAGGTCTCGTTGGTGCCGATCCTATCGGTGTTTTGGCAAAAGATGGTGCTTTGCACATTTCCTTAGATACAGCTTTTGATGAAATGGCACATACTGTTGTATGGGCTAAAGAGCAAGCTCCAGAGCTTAAAACAGTGCTTGTATCCGGTGATGTATACGCTAATGGCGGCGCTAACGATGTGCAAGAGGTTGCCTATGCATTGGCAACGGCTGTGTGCTATGTGCGTCAACTAGCGCAACGCAACATCGACATTCACACCATCGCGAAGAGCATGATGTTCACATTCTCCTTAGGTGCTAACTTCTTTATGGAAATCGCTAAATTACGTGCGTTACGCGTACTTTGGGCTCGCATTATGGAAGCTTTCGGTGCTGAAAAAGCGGACCGCGCCGTTCATGTACACGGCAGAACATCGGCTTTCACAAAAACTGTATACGACCCATATGTAAACTTGTTGCGCAATACAACACAAGCATTCTCTGGCGTTGTAGGCGGTTTGAACAGCCTTGAAGTATCTCCATTTGACCAACCAATTCGCAAAGCAGACGATTTCTCTCGCCGTATTGCCCGAAACATCCAAGTTATGTTGCAAACTGAATTTGAGTTGCGTCAACCTGTGGACCCTGTAGGTGGTTCTTGGTACGTGGAAACATTGGCTGCTGAACTCTGTGAAAAAATTTGGACTGAGTTCCAAACCATCGAGTCTAAAGGCGGCATTATTGCAGCGTTGAAAGAAGGCTATCCTCAAGCTCAAGTTAAAGCGATCCTTGAAGAACGCTTCAAGAACCTTGCATTCCGTAAGGATGTAGCAGTTGGTAACAACATGTATGCGAACATGACAGAAGAATTGCTTGATCCAAAACCAGAAAATCAAGAAACATTGCGTCAAAAACGAGCTGCTCAAATTGATGAGTACTTGGCAGGTGCAGAGGCTGATGCGGTTGTGAAAGCACAGGCTACTCTAGAAGCAAGTACAACAGAACCAGGCGCGTTGATTGGACTTATTGAGCTTGGTGCATTACAAAAATTGACAATCCGTCAAATCCGTAAGGCTTTAGATGCCGGTGATATTGCTTCTGAAACAATCGAACCAATTACAGCACATCGCTGGACTGAACAATTCGAAGCTCTTCGCATGCGCACGGAAGCGTATAAACAACGTACGAAAGACAATGTGAAGGTATTCTTGGCTAATATGGGCCCAATCCCTCAACATAAACCTCGTGCGGACTTCTCCACAGGCTTCTTCGAAGTAGGTGCTTTTGAAGTTATTAAAAATGATGGCCATGAAACAACGGCTGATGCGGCGAAGGCTGCTCGTGAAAGTGGTGCCGATGTTGTCGTTATCTGTTCCACAGATGATACATATCCAGAATTAGTACCACCACTTGCTAAAGAGTTGAAAGAAACTATGCCGAATGTAACAGTTATTTTGGCAGGGGCGCCTCCTAAGGACCTTGAGCCTGTATACCGTGAAGCTGGCGTAGACGACTTCATTTCCGTTCGTGCAAATTGCTACGAAATCTTACATACGTTACAAGATAAGAAAGGGATGTGAGCTCATGTTTAAAAATCCAGACTTCTCCTCTCTTGGCTTGGGTACGCAGTCCGCAACATCTCGCGATGCATGGCTTGCTGAACTTCAAAAAGAAACAGGAAAAAGCTTTGAAGATTTATATAATACGACAATGGAGCAAATCCAACTAAAACCTCTCTACACAGAGATGGATTATGAAGGAATGACACACCTTGATTACATGGCTGGTGTACCTCCATTCTTGCGTGGACCTTATTCCACAATGTACGTAACTCGTCCTTGGACAGTACGTCAATACGCTGGTTTCTCTACAGCCGAAGAATCCAATGCGTTCTACCGTCGTAACTTGGCAGCGGGCCAAAAAGGTTTGTCTATTGCCTTTGACCTTGCTACACACCGTGGTTACGACTCCGACCATCCTCGCGTAGTGGGTGACGTTGGTAAAGCGGGTGTTGCGGTAGACTCCATCCTCGATATGGAAATTCTATTCTCCGGTATTCCTCTCGACCAAATGTCCGTATCCATGACAATGAACGGCGCCGTATTGCCTGTCATGGCGTTCTACATCCTAGCTGGTGAAGAACAAGGCGTTGATAAAAAGGTTATGGCTGGTACAATCCAAAATGATATTTTGAAAGAATTCATGGTACGTAATACCTATATTTACCCTCCAGCTACGTCCATGCGCATCATCGGTGATATCTTTGCGTACACATCTCAGTACATGCCTAAATTCAACAGTATCTCCATTTCTGGCTACCATATGCAAGAAGCAGGCGCTACGGCAGATATCGAATTAGGTTACACCTTGGCCGATGGTCTTGAATACATCCGTACCGGTGTAAATGCAGGCCTTCACGTAGATAAATTCGCGCCACGATTGTCCTTCTTCTGGGCAATCGGTAAAACTACTTCATGGAAGTAGCGAAAATGCGTGCTGCACGTATGTTGTGGGCTAAGATTATTAAGAGCTTCGGTTCTGAAAATCCAAAATCTATGGCTCTTCGTACACATAGCCAAACATCTGGCTGGTCCTTAACAGAACAAGATCCATTCAATAACGTAGCTCGTACATGTATGGAAGCGATGGGTGCTGCATTGGGCCATACCCAATCTCTACATACCAATGCGCTTGATGAAGCCATTGCGTTGCCTACGGACTTCTCTGCACGTATCGCTCGTAATACTCAGCTTTATATTCAAGACGAAACTAAGGTATGTAAGGTTATCGACCCATGGGGCGGTTCCTACTACGTAGAAGCCTTGACTGATGAATTGATTCGCCGTGCTTGGGGTCATATCCAAGAGATCGAATCCCTTGGTGGTATGGCGAAAGCGATTGATACTGGTCTTCCTAAGATGCGTATCGAAGAAGCGGCAGCTCGTCGCCAAGCTCGTATCGACTCTGGCCGTGAAGCAATTATTGGTATCAATAAATATCGTCTAGATAAAGAAGATCCATTGGATATCCTCGACGTAGATAACACGGCTGTACGAGAAGCGCAAATCCGTCGTCTCGAACAATTGCGTGCTAACCGTGATGAAGATAAGGTTCAATCCTGTCTCGAAGCGATTACCAATGCTACAGAATCTGGGGAAGGCAACTTGCTTGCTCTTGCACTTGAAGCTGCTCGTGCTCGTGCATCCTTGGGTGAAATTTCCTTTGCTGTTGAAAAAGTTTGTGGCCGTCATAAAGCGGTTATTCGCTCTATTTCCGGTGTATACTCCAGCGAATACGAAGATGACGATGTTATCAAAGAAGTACGTCAAATGGCAGATGACTTCGAAGAACTCGAAGGTCGTCGCCCTCGTATCATGATTGCGAAGATGGGCCAAGATGGTCATGACCGCGGTGCCAAAGTTATCGCTACATCCTTCGCGGATATGGGCTTTGACGTGGATATCGGACCTTTGTTCCAAACTCCAGAAGAAACAGCGCAAGATGCGGTGGATAATGACGTTCACATCGTCGGATTCAGTTCCCTTGCGGCAGGTCACAAAACATTGTTACCTCAACTTGTGGAAGAGCTCAACAAACGAGGTCGTGGAGATATTTTGGTTGCCATTGGTGGCGTAATCCCTGCTCAGGACTATGAATTCCTACGCGAACATGGCGCAGTGGCTATCTTTGGCCCTGGTACAGTCTTGCCTGTAGCGGCTAAGAAATTGCTAGAAACATTGACTAGTCACGTTCAAGACGAGTCTAATGACTGATAACAAACGGCCTACCCCGGACGCATTGCATACGACTCAGGATGCTACCTTCACCACTGGTGAAGGAAAGGCCCCTGAATTAGGTGTAAAAAATGCAAATGCCGAGGGTAGTACCTATCGTCCCGATTGGGTGCCGGAAGATGCGAAAAAGGATGATACCTTCGCGTGTCATGTAATGAAAGGCGTCAAGGAAATGCATGACGGCCTCTTGTCTAGCTCCGCTCATCTGGCTCCGTCGGTACGTCCCGTACAGCGGCGAAAGAAGTTAACTGTCGCTGATTATGTACGCGGTATCGAGCAGGGGGACCGCGTTATACTTTCACGGGCTATTACGTTAGTAGAAAGTAATAATAAGGAACACTTTAAATTAGCTCAACAAGTATTGCAAGCTATATTGCCTCGCACGGGCAAGGCGTTGCGCATCGGTATTACTGGTGTGCCTGGGGCCGGTAAAAGTACATTTATTGAAGCCTTTGGCAATATGCTCATTGAAGCAGGTTACAAGGTAGCCGTACTTGCTGTAGACCCTACGAGCCAAGTCACAAAGGGCAGTATTTTGGGCGATAAGACGCGGATGGAAACATTGACGAAACATCCTGACGCGTATATCCGTCCATCGCCGGCAGGTGGTACACTAGGCGGTGTAGCTCGTAAAAGTAGAGAGACCATGCTACTTTGCGAGGCTGCTGGATACGATATCATTCTCGTTGAAACCGTTGGGGTTGGGCAAAGTGAAGTTACCGTGCGTTCCATGGTGGACTTCTTTATGCTCATCGTATTAACAGGTGCAGGCGATGAATTACAAGGCATCAAAAAAGGCGTTATGGAGCTGGCCGATGCTATTGTGGTCAACAAGGCTGATGGGGATAACCTCAAGCGCGCTCTCATCGCTCGTAGCGATTACGATCGGATGTTGCATTACATTCGTCCTGCTACAGAAAAATGGAAAACCCAAGCCTACACTTGCTCAGCCGTTACAAAGGATGGCCTCGATGAATTGTGGGATGTAATCCAAGAATTTACTGAACAAGGTAAAGAAAATGGGGTCTTCTTAAAACGCCGTCAAGAACAATCCCTCCGTTGGGTACGCGATATGATTGACGAACACTTGCACAACCTATTCTTTAATAATGTCGTCATTCAAGGTCGTATGGGCGAAGTGGAAGCAGCCGTCTTAGATGGTGAAATGAGCGAATCTCAAGCCGTTGAAGAATTAATTGGCGTTTTCGATAAGTCCATTAAATAAGTAGATAGCTACATACCTATTTGATAAGCTGGCATAACTTATCTATTAAGACACTCCGATTAGCTATCATACTGATTTAGACATATAAGATGTATCCAGAAAAGGCATAGTATAAACATTACTATTGGGTTTACCCCAATGGAGATGTATACTATGCCTTTTTATGTGCTTGTGAAAGCATATTCATGAAACAAATTTCATAAAAAATACGGTTGATACTTTCATAAATAACATATATGATATATAATTTAATCATAAACTGTTACTTGTGTGTGTGATTTAAATGAGAGGGTCATTATGAAACCACTAGTAAAGAAAATGTTAACAGCCGTATTGTGTGCATCTACTCTAACAGCTCCATTATTTTTGAGTGGTTGTAGTTTTTCTAAGATTGCCAATGGGGTGCAGCAAGGTGCTCAAAAGGCATCGCAAAAAGACATTCAAGTCTTTAATCAGTATATTGAAGCAGTTGGTAATTTTAACAGTGGTACCGTACGCTTTGGATATGCTATTAATCCTTCCATTCAAAAACTAAGAGAGGGTCAACATTTATCAAGCTTTATGGCACCAAAGTTTGATAGCTTACAACAAAAATTACAAGCCGCTAAAGATGCGGGTATACCATATGATGATATGAAGGAACCTCTTGATAACGTATTAGCCGTATTAAAGGACATTGTACCAGTAGCAAATGAATTGGATACGTACTACCAAACTAATTCATATCAAGCAGATAATTATGCTAAGGAACAACAATTAGGACCTAAATACGTTCAACTATATGATCAATTCTATGCAGCATATAATCAGTTAGACGCAGTAATTCACAAACATAATACGGAAAATCAACAAGAACAGTTGAAAGAACTTAAAGATTCCGGTAAGAAAAATGCAGCTGCTGCTCAAGAAGTTCATTTACGTTTAACTGCATTATTGGATAGCTTTGAAGAAGGCAAGCAAATCGATGTAAATGCGGCGAACCAAGAGTTGCAAGGAATCATGGATGTATCCAGTAGCATTACTAGTCCGGACTATAACTCTGCTAAAAATCATTTGAATACAACTATTGGTAGAATTCGTACATTCTTAGGTGACCAAACAGCTGATCATTACAATGATATGATCGAATCCTATAATAGCTTTATTGGCAGTGTAAATCGCTTGGATATGAATAAACTTGATAAATAATATCTAATCGTATATACCGTTTCGTATAATGTTTAAAGAGGGTCTTAAAATGAGTAAAAAAATGTTGTTACCTGTTGGTGTAGTTGTTTTAATTATAGGTATTGTTATCCTGTTATTAAACCCAGATCCAGCTGCAACAAATTTAGAAATTGCAAGAAATGCTACTAATGCACGAGAAGCAGCTAAAGCAATTTCTTCTAACAATCAAACTTATGCTTGGATGTATTCCATCGGCATGTTCTGTAGTGGCTTTGGATTGTCCTTAACAATCGGTGGCATACTTGTAAAATTCCTAAAAAAAGACTAATAAATCATACGAATGCAATGGTTATGCTATGGTTAAATCTATGACGGAATTAAGGTCCGGCAAAGGAAAAATAGAAGTAGAGTAGAAGCAGAATAAAAGCAAAATTAAAGGCTATACTAATATGTGTATCATGATTAGTATAGCCTTTTTTGTCTCATACATATTTTTAGATGCCCTAAAACGTGATATAATAAAGGTTATTGGGGCCTAGAGGGTGAAGGCTTTTGGAGGTTAGTATGAGTAGCATAACGCATTTATTTGTGGCTGGTGGATTTGTTATGTATCCGCTAGTAATTTTTTTGCTCTTTGCATTGATGATTGGCATTGAGCGTATCATTTTATATCGTAAGTTTACAAAGGACTTGCGCCGCTTTAATAAGGTGTTAGAGAAGAATCAATCTTGGGTCATGTTACCAAGTGTTCTGGAACGCGACACAGAGGAGCTTGGCTCTTTATTTGCTCGCGCTATGCGCAGTGCAAAGAACTATAATGGTTTAGAAAACCGTTTGCAAGACGTAGTATCTTACGCCGATGAGCGTTTAAAACGCGGCCTTAGCTGGCTTAGTATGATCGTAACGATGGCACCGTTGTTAGGGCTGTTGGGTACAGTGCTGGGTATGATTCGCGCTTTCGCAGTAGTAGGCGGCGATATTGGTGCGCCTACAATCATTACAGGTGGTGTATCTGAAGCTTTAGTGGCAACGGCTACAGGCTTGACTGTAGCGATTATTGCGCTCGGCTTTCACAGTTACTGTGCAGCAAAGGTAAACGATTCTATTACTACCTTAGAGCATGAGTGCGGCAACATCCTCGATGCGTACAACGAGGAACATGATATATGAGACGACGCACATTAGGGGTTAAAAAAGAACCGACCATCATGATTATCCCTATGATCGATATCGTATTTTTCTTATTGGTATTCTTCATGGTTGGTACGCTGTACATGAATACAGAGCAGCAAATTCCGCTCAATTTGCCATCTGCATCGACATCTACGGCAAAATCTATTGAGCCTATTACGATTACGCTCACCACAACGCACACGCTATATATCGACAATCAGGAAATCTCTTCCGACCGCTTGGCCGAAGAGGTACAATCTATCGTGAAACAAGCACCTCGACAAGCTTTTGTTATCCGCGCATCTAAGGATGTTTACTATAGCGAGGTTATTGCCCTATTGGACATGCTCAAGGTAAATGGCGCTAAATATATTAGCGTCGCTACGGAACGGAAGTGATTCTATGTTTGAATCGCATTATTTAAAACCGTTTATGGTGTCCTTAGGAATCACAATTATCCTCATCTCTGGTATGGGTCTTTCTTTGCGGGGAATGGCGGGTACAGGTGCCGCCCATGATGCGGCGGAAATTAGCTTTAATTTGCCTGATGATGGTGAAAGCGATACGGGGGTTGAGGCTGTTGACACTGCACCGAAACCTGCGGAAAATCCTATGGAAAAACCACAGAATGTAACTCCAGAAGGGGCAGCGCCTAAGGTAAATCCCTCACTGGATGAGCGCAAGCAAGAGAATGAACGGACTAAAGAGTTAAGTGAAAGTACAGCAGCTTCTAGTGTGCGCCGAGAATGGGCCGTTCCAAAGGCTATTGAATCGGAAACGAGTAGCAGTGAACAAGCTGTAGTTACGCACGGAGCTGATTCTAAGGATGAAAAATCCTCCAAGAATAGTAAAGCGCCTATCGGTAAAGAGATAACATCAGATCCGAATGCAACTGGAGATGGATTGCCTGAATCTAGTGACTTATCTGTCTTATCTGATTTAGCATTGAGTTTATTGACGCCAGGACAACAAGCGCTTTTACAAAAACCAGATATTAATCCTCATGACTATTTGCGGACTGTGCAAGAACAGGGGCGAGCATCTGTCGTAACAGGCAAGGTGGTAGTACGAGTTAACTTTGATGTTAACGGTAATGTCATCGTTGGCGAACATACGCCACTGATCGTGGACGATGTACCACCAGCTGTACGAGACGAAGCACTGCGCATCATCAAAAGCAGTGGATCTATCGTTAACCGACGAGGTGAACCTGTTTACTTAGCAGTTCCCGTTATTCTAGGACAATAAAGAGGCATATCTCATACAAATGTATGTAAGATATGCCTCTTTTGTTATGTTTGCTATTTTGTTTTACAGAATAATTTTGAGTTCCTATACGTATGTAATTTATGTAGTATTAAATATTTGTTAGTCTTGATTAGTAAGCATTGTCTTAGTGGAGTTGAATACCGCAAGGTACACGATGGCCCCACCGATGAACAAGGTGACCTGCATTGGTGCACTAAATTGATCGACGCGCCATAATGCGAAAGCGTAGAAGAACATTGTTACTAGCATGATGAGGAATGCAATGATAACGCGTACATTGGTGTTAACAGCTAAGGATGTAGTGATGCGAGATTTATTGAGTATCACGTAAATTAAGGACACGATAATATCTGCTGTAAAGATAGAAAATACATAATTGAGATCGAACTCTCCAAATAGTACTACAGCCAAGCCGATAAAGCTGAGTCCAAAGAATAGGCGTAATAGTATACCTATAGTATTTGATTCGTTGCGCTGTGCACGACGCTCTTTGCGATTTAAATTTGCCATGAAAGCCTCCCCATAACGGACATAGTTAGTCTTACTACTATCATAAAGCTCAGTTATAAATAAGCTATTCTTCATAATAGGTTTAGTCTGTATGTTTATTATATATCACAATGTACAGCTATGATACACTTTAATTAATTTATTACTATATTAGTATATAGCTATATAAGCCTATAAGAACGTAAAGAGAGCGCCTATGATTCAAGTTATTCTTACCTATATCGTTAATGTCATTATTGTATTTGTCTTTTTCCCAATTTTAGAGTCTGCCGTGCAATTGGTGTACCCCTTTTCTTGGGATTGGTTTATAAAACCGTTACATTTAGCGGATAAGTTAGATGTGTATATTGTTTTGTCTATTGCGTTACCTATTATCGTGGCGATTGGATTATTTTTGCCACCTTTTAGTTGGCTAGCCCATTTGTTACAAGGTGAAAGAAAACCAAGTGCTGTAGAAGCTGAATATATTGAACCACTCTTAGAAGAATTATGTACACGTAGTGGCGTATCAAGAAATACTTTGACATTGCGTATGCGCACTGATGAGGATATCAATGCTTTTGCTTCAGGCATCAATCATATTACCATTCATACAGGCGCTTTGAGTGGATTAGATAAACGACATTTGCTTGGCGTTTTGGCGCATGAATTGGGGCATTTAAGAAACCGAGACACGATTTACTTGACCATAACCTACGCTATGGACCGATTAGGACAATTAATCTTAAACCTCGTTATACTTTTAAATGGAGCCTTAAATATATTGGCACTGATTCCTATTGTTAATATCGTCATTCGCATAATCCAAATAGTTCTTCTTGTTATGATTGCGGCGGTGGAGTATGTACTGCGCTTGCCGAAGTGGATTACCTACTATTTTGATAGCCGCCGTCGTGAGTATGCTGCAGATGCCTACGCCGTATCTATCGGTTTAGGGCGAGAGTTGCGAGAGGGCCTTGTTGCATTAGGCCTTGCCACTGAACAAATTGGTATCCTTGAAACTGGTGAATTATATGATCGTGAAAGTACGGGCTTCTTCAGTCGTCTGTTTATTACCCATCCGAAAATGATTAAACGTATTCAACGTATCGATGAAGGTATAGAAGTATACGAACTGAAACGAAGTCTCTTGTGGGACCGAATGATAAGAAAAGCTAAATGTATCCAATAGAGCCGAATAGAGGTCTTAATCTATATAAAACTAAAATAGAAGTTTGAATATAGTGAATGCTGCATAAACACGAACAATTAGTAAATTTAATATAATTATCATTCGGAAAATTTAGGTCCATTCATTGAATGGAGCTTTCACATATGGTACAATTATTCTATAAGAAATCTAGCTTTTATCATGCAAAGGAGACATCATGATACCACGTTATACACGAGAAGAAATGGGCCATATTTGGAGCGAACGCAATGAGTTCGACACAATGTTATTAGTAGAAACATTGGCATCCGAGGCGCAAGCTGAGTTGGGAGTTATCCCTAAAGAAGCGGCTAAAGCCATTCGTGAAAAGGGCAATTTCGACGTTGAACGCATTCATGAAATCGAAAAGGAAACAAACCACGATATTATTTCCTTCGTAACAGCAGTAGGCGAATACGTAGGTCCTGAAGCGGCTAAATACATCCACCTTGGCCTTACATCTACTGACGTTAAAGATACAGCACTTGGTTACATGATGAAACAAGCATGCGACATCTTGATTGAAGACTTGAAACGCTTGCACGAAGTATTGCGTCGTCGTGCAGCTGAGTTCAAATACACACCTATGATCGGCCGTACACATGGTATTCATGGTGAACCTACTACATTTGGTTTGAAATTAGCATTGTGGATGGCTGAAGTAGAACGCGACATCGAACGCATGGAGCACGCTCGCAAAAGCGTAGCTGTTGGTAAATTGTCCGGTGCTGTTGGTACGTACTCCAACATCGATCCATTCGTAGAACAATATGTATGCGAAAAATTAGGTCTTGAACCTGTTAAAATTGCTACACAAGTCGTACAACGTGACCGTCACGCTGAATTGTTGTCCACTATCGCTGTTGTAGGCGGTACATTGGATAAAATCGCTTTGGAAATCCGTCATTTGCAACGTACTGAAGTGCGTGAAGCGGAAGAATATTTCAGCCCTAAACAAAAGGGTTCCTCTGCAATGCCTCATAAACGTAATCCTATTACATGTGAAAGAATTTGCGGTATGGCTCGATTGCTTCGTGGTTATGCTCAATCTGCTTACGAAGACCAAGCTTTGTGGCATGAACGCGACATATCCCATAGCTCTGTAGAACGCGTTATTTTACCAGATGCAACAATTTCGTTGAATTACATGCTTCACCTTACAATCCGTACAATTGATAAATTGTTGGTATATCCTGAAACAATGCTTAAAAACCTTAACCTTACAGGGGGCCTTGTATTCAGCCAAACAATTTTGACTCACCTTGTAGACAAAGGTGCAGTACGTGATGAAGCATACCGTTGGGTTCAAAAATACGCTATGGAACGTTGGCTTGAAGGTAAAGATTTCGCTACAGGTCTTAAATCTGATGAAAACATCAAGAAATACATGACTGCTGAAGAAATCGATGCATGCTTCGATCCACATAAATTGTTGAAACATGTAGATACAATCATGGCTCGCTTTGGCCTATAATTGTAGGGTACTTCCCACATAACATATGAAAGATTAGGGTAGGTATAGACCAACAAGCCTATGGCACATGCATTAGGTGTTGGCTATATCTACCTGTTTTTATTTATTTTAGGAGGTTATATGAAACGTATTATACGAAAATACGGACCGCCTATTTTTCATTGTATTAATGACTTTGGACAAGGATCTCTAGCGGCGCTTATACCGTTTTTTATTGCTAACTTTGGGCTTAATTACTATCAATCAGCATCTATCATTTTCTGTAACACCATCGTGGCTTCTATAGCCCAACCTATCTTGGGCTATGTGGCGGATCGGTGGCGCGTGCCTTGGTTCATTCCTGTAGGTTTTTCTATAACATTAGTCTCCATTAGTGCCATTGCACTGGCGACGAGCTATGAGATGATACTTGCTCTATCGCTCATTGCAGGCCTTGGGGCTGCATTGTTCCATCCTGAGGCGGCACTTCTTGTAAACCGTATGCAATCCAATGAGCTTGGTAATGCTATGGGGCGCTTTGCCGTAGGCGGTAGCGCTGGTTTTGCACTAGGACCGCTCCTTGCTGGTGGTGTATACGTCTTTGGTGGTCAATTCCTTTGGGTGTTCACGGCCATTGCCTTAATTGGCGTGTTATTGTATGTGTATGCCTTTACAGGTTCTGCGGCTACCGATGTTGTTGGTGAAAGTAAAGCTCTGCTAAGTCCACTAATACTGGTGCCAACGATTGGGTAGCTTCGGCAAGTTATTCTTTGTCATTGCTTCTCGCTCCATATTGTTCTCTGTACTATCCATCTTTATCCCTATTTTGTATATTACCGTTATAAACGGCGAAGCCAGTGCCTCTAGTTTGGCGCTAACTATGTACTTTGCAATGGGAGCAGTCCTTACCTATATGGGCGGGGCTTTATCTGATAAATTAGGCTTCCTTAAAACGGTGCGCTTAGGCAATCTTATCTTCTTGCCATCCGTTTTAGTGTTTATATTTGTGCCTAATATCTGGGGCTTCTTCGGTGCTATGATACCGATGGCCTTTGGCGTATTCTCACAATACGGACCCATTACTGTACTAGGTCAAAAATACCTTGCTAAAAATGCAGGCTTTGCATCGGGGATTACACTAGGCCTTGGCATTACCTTAGGCGGCCTTGTAGCGCCATATGTAGGCCATCTAGCAGACATCTATGACGTGCAAACTGCTTTGATGACCTTGATACCCGTAGGACTTATGGGGCTACTAATGAGCCTATGGCTTAAAGAACCAAAATAGTACTTAAGTAACAGATAAAAATTAAAAATGGAATAGTATCTATGGCAAAATAGAATACTTTGACTAGTTAAAATGTCAATATATGGGAGGTGACTATTGGTCACCTCCCATTTGTTTACTTTAAGGGGCCAGATACTTATATTGGATATAGTAAGACTTCAAATTTCTATATCTCATATCTTTACTGATATATGTTTTAACATATAATTTAAGTAAAGATTTCTTCTAGTACTAAGACTTCAAATTTCTATATCTCATATCTTTACTGATATATGTTTTAACATATAATTTAAGTAAAGATTTCTTCTAGTACTAGGAGGAATATGATGGATACGTTTTCTGTTGTTTTTTATGATATTATATTTCTTTTTTGTTGGTAGACAAATTGTTCTAACAAATGGTTTTGTAAAAAAATCTATGAAAACACCGAAGAATGCTATTGAATTAGCTGTTAGATACAAGAATGATTATATTGAGAGGTATACATAATATGGAAACGTTAGATCAATATTTAGAGAAACAATTAAAAAATCCGAAGTTTAAAAAAGAGTGGGATGCGTTAGATGATGAGTACCAAATCATTCAGAATATAGTTGAGGCGCGCCTAGCTGCTCATATGACACAAATGCAGCTGTCTGAATTAACCGGCATTACTCAGTCTGATATTAGTAAGATTGAAAATGGAAATGGCAATCCATCTTTGAAGACTTTACAGAAAATAGCTCATGCATTCGGCAAGAAACTAAAGATTGAATTTGTATAAATACTTTCACAGAGTCCGAACATTGTTGTATAATGTTAGTGAATTATTTAGACTTTCACATGGAGGATATAGATATGGCAACAAGTATGGTTATCGGCACTCAATGGGGTGACGAGGGTAAAGGTAAGATCGTTGACTGGATTGCGGAACGTGCGGACGTTGTTGTGCGCAGTCAAGGTGGTAATAACGCAGGTCATACTGTTGTAGTAGATGACAAAGCATTTGCGCTTCGCCTGTTACCAAGTGGTATCTTGTATGATGATAAACAAAATATCGTTGGTACTGGTGTTGTTATCGACCCTAAAGTTTTGTTACAAGAAATTGAAGGTCTTGAAAAACAAGGTAAATCTGCTAAATCTCTTCAAATTTCTGACCGTGCGCATGTTATCATGCCATATCATATCGCTTTAGATAATGCAGAGGAAGCATCTAAAGGGGACGCTAAAATCGGTACTACTAAAAATGGTATCGGCCCTTGCTATGCTGATAAGATTAACCGTATCGGCATCCGTATCTGCGATTTGTATGACTTGGATACATTCAAACAAAAATTAGCATACAATGTAGAATTCAAAAACAAAATGCTTACAAAGGTTTATGATGCTGAACCTGTTAACTACGATGAAATCTTAGCGGATTACATCAAATATGCTGAAGCATTGAAACCATATGTAACAGATACTAACATCGCTGTTTTGAAAGCAGTTAAAGAGGATAAAAAAGTATTGTTCGAAGGTGCTCAAGCTACTATGCTTGACCTTGATCACGGTACATATCCATTCGTAACATCCTCTCATCCAATCGCAGGTGGTGCTTCCACAGGTGCTGGTATTGGTCCAAACTACTTGAAAAATATCTTCGGCGTAGTAAAAGCATATGCAACACGCGTTGGTGCAGGTCCATTCCCTACAGAGCTTCTTGATGAAACTGGCGATAACCTTCGCAAACTTGGTCATGAGTTCGGCACTGTAACTGGTCGTCCTCGTCGTTGCGGTTGGTTAGATCTTATGGTTGTAAAATACGCGGCAGGTCTTAATAGTCTTGATTACCTTGCAATCACTCGTTTGGATATTCTTGATACATTCAAAGAATTGAAAATCTGCGTAGGTTATAAATTGAATGGTAAAGATGTAGAAGGATTCCCGGCTAACTTGAAAGACCTTGAAGCATGCGAAGCAGTGTACGAAACATTGCCAGGTTGGGAAACAGATATTTCTGGTATCCGTAAATACGAAGATCTTCCTGAAAATGCTCGCAAATATGTAGAACGTATTGCAGAAGTAACAGGTGTACCTTTGGGTATCGTTTCCGTAGGTCCTAACCGTAACCAAACTATCGACTTGGTAAACGTATTCTAAGCTATACTAATTTGATATAATGCGAATGATTGCATTCGATAGTGTCGATGTAGCTGTATAATTGTTAAAATTTTACCGCTATGCAATCGGTTTATAGAATTATACAGATAAGGCTCCTCTAAGAGGAGCCTTTTGTAATGAAATGATTTAGAATACAAAAAAAGTATAATACATCTAATCCTTTCGGTCGCTAATGTAGTGCGGTATATCGAAGTATGCTATAAGGTTATCAGAAAATGCGTATATCGAAAATTCTATAGAAAAATATTTTATACAATTTTTATATATGCAGAATTATGTATAACTAAATAAATCTATGAGATGAAAATTTTATTTAAAATATTCACAATATACAAACTGTGACGTGCTTAAATTAGTTTATAA
>NZ_QSDY01000059.1 GCF_003463825.1 Veillonella sp. AM51-8BH | reverse complement strand
CTTTCTATTTCAGATATATTAAATTGTATGCCTACAGATGAATCGATTGCTGCTATCTACAAACGGTTATCTGATTATTGCCAAATAGATCGTTCAATCCCTCAATGGGTGATGCTCCTGTTTGGAATGAGCTACATATGTCTACAGATTTTCCAACTTATTGGGATTAGTCACACACACTTTTTGTCCTATAACCCATCATTTATAAAACAAAAACCGCCTTAGCTGAACTAAGGCGGTTTTTGTTTGTTTCTTATATATATCCCTTACATATATACATGAAATCATAGATTTCTGGTCCGATAACACATTCCCCAATGTGTCATTTTTTCCACATTTCGTATTGTACATCAAACAAATTGAATATGCAAGAACTTTTTCATAAACCTTTCATAAATTATTTTAATTTTTTCAATATAGAAAGTGATAAATAGCAGAACATTGTAGTTATCATCTACTTCAAAGCCCTATATCGAATATTATAAACATTAGGTTTTATATGAAAAAGTGCTATTTAAATGATAGTCAAAATTAATAATTCTGCAATCGTCGTGTAAGATTAAACTATCTTATGCTGCCATGCACCACGAATAAATCGAATATAGGAACAACATAATCGTAAGGACTGGTCAAAGCACAAGGATAACCATGCGCCTAAAAGCCCTAAACCTAATGTAATACACAATAGGTATGTAATGATAGGCCGAATAATAGCTACACTAACAAGGGAATATTTCATAATATAATATGTATCCCCTGCCCCTTTTAGAACACCAGAATATACTTGCTGTAATGCTTGAGGGAATGCTGCAACAGCCATAATCCCCATTAAGGCACCCGCTAAGGTAACGACTTCACTTTCACGAGTATACAACTGTACTAATAGATCGCCAGGGCCAATAAATATGAGAGCACTTACAAGGCCTACTACTAGACCGATGCGGGCACCAATTTTACCATACGTCTTCGCAATATCTGGTCGTTTATGACCAAGACACTGTCCCGTATGAGACGCACCGGCAAAGCCGAGGCCCATCGCAAAGTAATAGAATATATCCATCAAATTCATACATACATAATGTGCTGCTAAAGGTACGGCACCTAAAGAGGCAACAATCATGGTGTACGTATACATACCAAAACGTTCAAAGAACTGCTCCCCTAGTGAACTACCACCAACGTGGAACATGGTATGTAATACCGTTCGTTCGAACTTCCATTTTGAAGGATGCCGCAAGGTTAAACCCGTAGTCGTATGTTGTGAAATCGTACGCAGTAATAATAGTGCAATGACAGCACTACTGATCATTGTAGAAACGCCAGCGCCCATAACACCGAGCTCAGGGAAGAAACCAATACCATAAATTAAGAAGAAGTTCATTATAGTATTTAATATATTCCCTACTACATTGGACTTAAAAATAACCTTTGTATTGCCATACCCAATGAGTGCAGCCCCTACAATTTGACTGAAGGACTGGAATATAAGACTAATAACAATAAAACGTCCATACCACACAGCCGTTTCAATATAGCCATCTTCAGCACCGGTAAAGCGTAAGATATGTTCTAAATTAAAGAGACATATCGCCAATAGAGGTACATAAATTAGGAAATTCAATAGAATAGACTGTTTAAGTACAGCATTCATGCCATCTACTTCGCCTTCACCGTGGCGGCGAGCTATAATAGCCGTTACTGCAATCGATAAAGCACGACAGAATATGAGCATCACCATCTCTGGCTGTCCCATAATCCCTACCGAAGCAAGAGCAGATGCACCAAGAGCACCAACCATTGCTAAGTCGATGGCTGTCATAAACTGCAGCATCAAACCTTGTAATGTAGCAGGCCAAGCTATTTTCAAATAATTGCCATACATCTGCTTTGTTGTACCTACAGGACCTAATCGTTCTGTAGCGGGCAACATAGTATCAATGGACAACCATCGTTGTATGCGGTCTAACATAGTAACTCCTATTCATGCAAGATCGTATAAGATTGAGCTATCTATTAGCCCCAATATCTTCTGTATTATATCACAATAATATATGAAAAGTCATTCATATATTATGATTATATTTAATAATCTATATCAAAATTGCAAAAAAGAACCTCTTATAGTATCCGAATATACCCTACTAGGTATATCAGTATATAAGAGGTTCTTTTATTTCTGATCAGACTTTATATTAGCCTAGATTTTGATACGAACTATCAATTACTAGCCTTTAGATGCTAACAATTGGCTAACTGCTGCACGCAAGTCCTCTAAACCTTGTTTAGTTTCAGCTAACTCTTGACGTTGACGTTCATTTTCTGCTTCCAACGTATTGAGACGAGCTGCTTGATCTGCGATAACAGTCTTTTGTTCGCTATTTTCTTTCTTGAGACTAGATACTTCATCTTGCATTACATACACAGAGCTAATAGGGCCTGCTTTGTAACGATCAGGAATATTTTTCTTTTCTGGCTAGAGCCAAATTTGTGAGTTACCCCAGCATTTACCATATTACGGTTTGCACCGAGAGATACGCCAACATTGAACATTGTATCTTCGTTTGTATAGTGTGCAAGACCTAAGGCCGCTGCTGTTTCACCACGATAATTGCCTACGCCAGCCATCACTTGAGTTGGTTCCAATGGATCGTATTGGATTGGTTTCAACGCTGCCATTGCTGCTGCATGAGCACCTACACGTTGTACCTCGCCCGCTACTTGACCAATAGCATCGCCAATTCTTGCATTAGATGCTTTCAACTGACTCACATTTACTGCATCAGTATCATCTGTACCAGGTGCAATGCCTTTAAGTTGGTTATTACCATTATTGAGACCATCCTTAGTCAAGGAAATAGGGCCTGCATTAGGATTATTAGGGTTTGCACTACCAGGTGTAATTGTTATGCCATTACCATCTGTTACAGTCGTGTTACCGGCTTCATCTTTAAATGTAGCAGACTTCATATCCTTGAGTTCTGGATTTACTGCATAACTAATCGTTTTACCTGCTTGGCTAACCATCATATTATTGCCTGCTTTGAAAGTAACTGTTTCATCAGTTTTTACTTTTTCAGCAGTTGCCGTTGGTGTGCTATTAATACCAGAGCCTTCTGTACCAACAGTTGCATTCCAGCCAGCATTTTCAACAGCAGATTTTACTTGATCTTCAGTAGCTGCACGACCAGACGTAATGTTATTTGGATTCCAAGTTTTATTAGTCAAACCTGTAACAACACCATCTTTGCCATTTACAGCAACAGGATTATTACCACCAGTAGTAATGATGCCATCTTTACCATCGATACCTACAGTACCAATTGTAGCCTTACCATCCTTACCATCAAGAGCAATCTTATCACCAGCTTTTACAGAACCATTTTTGCCATCGATAGCAACTGCATTGGCACCATCACCAGCTTTAATCGTACCAGTTGTACCATCTACAGTTACTGCCTTAGTTGGATCTGTACCCAATGTAACGGTATCATTTAATTTATTGTCATAAATGATATGTCCATCAGCGGCAGTAGTCTTAGTCAATACAATATTGCCTGTAGTACTACCAGCACTTTCACCACCATTAGCAGTCAATTCTGTTTTAGACGCCTTAGACTTAGCTTCTAATTGACGTACATTGACAGCATCTGTGTCATCTGTACCATCTGCAATCTTAGAAATTTTATTGCCCCCATTATCGAGGCCATCTTTAGTTAAGGATACAGGATCCTTACCAGCTGCAGTAATTGTTACACCATCTTTAGTAAGAGCTGTTTTATTACCATTGCCATCATCGATAACTGTGCTATCTGCTGTGGAAGTATTTGTTTTTGTACCATCAGTAATCTTAGTACCATCAGCTGTTGTTGCGGTAGACTTAGCACCATCTGTTACTGTATTACCAGCTGCAGTAGATGTATTCGTTTGCGTACCAGCAGTTTGTGTAATGGAATCACCATTGATAACAGTTGTGTTATTACCAGTACCGTTGAAGCTTGCAGAGTTCATATTCACAAGATCTTTATTCAAGGAATATGTGAAATCACGCTCATTTTGGTTGATTGTGATATTGTCACCAGCAATCATCGTAACTTTTGCGTCTTTACCTACTTTGGCATCTGTCTTAGTACCAGTTTGTTTACCAGATGTAGCAGCATCCTTGTCAGCTGTAATTTCCCATGTTTGGTTAGCCGCAGCATCAGCTACTGCTTTCAATTGATCCTCTGTAGCAGCACGGCCAGAAACAGCATTGCCATCCCAAGTCGTATTAGCGAGACCTGTTACATGGTTATTTGTACCATCTACAGTAATACCACCGATATTCGCTGCTTTGCCTGTAATTGTACCAGTAGTACCATCTAACGTTACCGCCTTATTACCACCAGTTGTAATTGTATTATTAACACCATCAATAGCAGCAGTACCAATAGTAGCCTTACCCGCTGTACCATCAATAACAATGGCATTAGCGCCAGTACCAAATGTCAATGTATCATTAAGTTTTACATTGTAAATTGTATGACCATCTGCAGCCGTTGTAGATGTTAATTTTACATTACCAGTTGTTGCGTTAGCCGCTTCATCATCATTAGCAGTAATTTCTGTTTTAGATGCTTTTTTTAGCTGCATTAATAGCATCTGCTACATTCTTAGCTGTTGCCACACCATCAGTAGCAGGGCCTGTAATAGTGCCATCTGTACTAGCTGTAATAGCCGCTGTTTTTACATCATATTTAACAACGCCTGCATCATCGATAGTAGCAGTTGTTAACGTGCCATCTTTAAAGTTCAAGCCATCTGCTAAGGATACTTGTTTAGCTGTACCATCATTTGCTTTATAAGACAATTTAGTCTTAGTCGCAACTTTAGCGCCATCAATAGTTACCTTGTAGTCCTTAGTTGTGCCATCTGCACTTGGTGTGCCTGTAACAGTCAACGGATTATCCGCATCAGTTGTATCAGTACTTACTGTAACTGCACTTACCGCAGATTTCTTAACCTCTGCTTCGGATACTTTTACAGTTAAGTTTTTACCATCTGCATCAGTTGTTACGTATTTACCGTCACCTTTAAGGCCCAATGTATCATCTTTAAGATTTACTACACCGGCAGATGTATTAGTATCGCCAGCAAATTTCAAGTTAATAGCATCAGTGCTTGCTTTAGCAGCCTTATTAATAGCATCTGCTACATTTTTAGCAGTTGCTAAACCATCATCACCTGTTACCGATGCAGCACCTGTAGTGGCATTGCTATCGATAGTAGCACGTTTTGTAGACACCTCTACAGTATCGCCATTCATCTTCGTAGAAATAAAATCACCAGTAGCACCTTTTACATTGAATGCTACATCACCATCTTTTAAAGATTGGCTAGAGGTTGTGCCACTATCTGCACCAAGGGACACTTTACGGCTCACAGCCGCTGCAGCATCATTGATCTTGGTCTTAGTATCATCATTAATATCAAATGTTACCTTACCATCATTATCTACAGTAGCTTTTGTCATTGTGCCATCTACAAAGTCTAAGCCTTTAGATAATTTAACGGACTTAGCATCTGTATCAGCTGCAGTATTAGCACGGTATGTTAACGTTTGGCTTGCTACAGTATCTTTCAACTGTTTTACATTTACCGCATCAGTATCATCTGTACCTTCTGCAACCTCTTGAATCTTATTGCCACCAGCATTGATTTCATCAAGAGTAAATTGAACCTCTTTACCTGCTGCAGATTGGAGTACAATACCTTGTGCAGTTTGATAGGAAGTATTTTTATTCTCATCAGTGAAAGTAAGATCACGAGATGTAAGTGCACTATTATTAGGACCTGCTTGAACTGATACAGTATCTAAACCAACATACGTTTGGGCCTCATTAGCACCAGTTGCACCATTCGTAAATCGCAATCGATCACTATCAATAGAAGATCCAGCACCTACATTATCTTTAAACTCAGCTCTATAGGCTTTGATGATACCAGTACTACCATCTAGGGAAATTGTTTCTCCTCTTGGATTAGTAAGAGATATGGAACTCAGATCTGTAAGATTTTTATTTAACGTAGTAGCAATATTTTTACCAGTTTGTGTAACTGTAATATTGTTATCACCAGTAAAGTCTACAGTATCACCACCGGCTACAGTAGTCGGTGTCTCACCATTAGCAGATAGTTTCCATGCTGCACCATCTTTAGCTTGGCTAGCCGCTTTGTTAATAGCATCAGCACGTTCTTAGCAGTTGCTAAGCCATCATCACCGGTAACAGAGGCAGTACCTGCAGCATCACTGTTGATAGTGGAACGTTTTGTAGAAACTTCTACAGTGTCGCCATTCATTTTCGTAGAAATGAAATCACCAGTAGCACCTTTTATATTGAATGTTACATCACCGTCTTTTAAGGATTGGCTAGATGCTGTACCACTATCTGCACCAAGAGAAATATTACGAGCTACTGCATCAGAAGAATTGTCCACTTTAGTTTTAGTATCTGTATCTAAACCAACAGTAACAGTTTGACCATTTACAGTGGCTGTCACACCATTAGCACCAGCTACATTAAGTTTTTGGTTTTTAAGATCAATAGTACCGTTATTTGTACCATCTGTAATATTTAAGTTTTGAGACAAGTTAGCAACAGCTTGCTTTACATCACCAATATTTGCTGCATTAGTATCAGTTGTACCGCCACTAGCAACATTAGTGATTGTCTTGTTCCCACCGTTGATACCGTCAGTTTTATCAATGGAGATACCGCCTACAGTTACTTTATCTGTTGTAATGCCAGTACCTGTAATAGCAGTCGTACCATTTGTTAAACCAGATGTGTTCATTACTGTGTTACCAGCAGTAATAGAATCTACTGTAAGATCTTTCTTTGTGGCTACAGTAATTTTCTTTTTATCTGTGCCATCTTGAGTGATTAAAATATTATCGCCATTGATAAGATCTACTGTGTCACCGCCTTGAACAGATGTTTTATCTGTTGTGCTGGAATTTGTTGTAAGATTCCATGCCGCACCAGCTTTAGCTGCATCAGCTGCTTTATTAATAGCATCGGCTACATTTTTAGATGTTGCTAAGCCATCATCGCCTGTTACAGATGCTGCGCCTGTATTAGCATCACTAGTAATTGCCGCACGTTTAGTGGAAATTTCAACAGTGTTACCATTCATCTTCGTAGATACTAAGTCACCTGTCGCACCTTTCACATTGAATGCCACATCACCATCTTTTAAGGATTGGCTAGATGCTGTGCCGCTATCTGCACCAAGAGAGATGTTACGAGCTACTGCTGTGGACGCATTATCTACTTTAGTTTTTGTAGTTGCATCAAGACCTACTGTAACAGTTTGGCCATTTACAGTTGTAGTTACACCATTCGTTCCGGAAATAGTAAGTTTTTGATTTTTAAGATTTACAGTACCATCTGTAGCACCATCAGAAACAGTAAGATTTTGAGACAAGCCATCTACAGCTTTATTTATAGAATCTGCTACATTTTTAGCAGTCGCTAAACCATCTGTAGGGCTATTTACTTTAGCTTTACCATCAGCGTCATTAGTAATAGTTTCTGTGGCAGTAGAAATAGTTACAGTACCATTTGTACCTACAGTTGCTTTTGTAAAAGTACCATCTGTAAAGTTTAATCCATTCGCCAAGGATACTTTATTTGCATTGGCACCATTAGCTTTGTATGTCAATTGTGTTTGATTAGCTAATTTTGTTGTATCAATACCAATTGCATAGTCCTTAGTATTTGTACCTGCTGTTGGTGTAATTGTAATAGGATTATCTGCCGTATTAGCCTTGCTAACAGTTACTGCGCCTACAGCTAAATCTTTAACTTTAGCTGGATCAACAGAAATTTGTACACCTGTAGTAGAAGCCTTTGTGCTAACTAAATTACTATCACCATACACCTTGAAGGTTGCATCGCCATCTTTTAAATGTTTTAAACCTGTAGATCCTGTATCGCCAGTTAAACCAATACCTTTTGTTGTAGCATTTACCGTATTATTGTCTAAACCAACAACAAGACTGCCATTATTCGTACCCAATAAATCAGTTCTAATACCATTGGCAGCGATTACTTTAAGTGGACTTTCACTAAGCTTAACAGTACCCGTTTTAGAATTTGTATCTAGTTTTAATGTAACAGCATCTACAGCATTCTTTACATCTGTAATATTGGCTGCATTAGTACCTACATTGCCACCGCTAGAAACATTGGTAATTTGTTGACCACCTGCACTAATAGCATCGGTACCAAACTTAACAGTTTTCGTAGCAGTTTTTGCAGTTAAACCATCACGAGTTATGGTCACATTATTACCACCAGTAGTAGGACCAATTTGAAGCGTTGTATTACTCAATACATTATCGCCGGCTTTAAATGAATCGCCAGTAAAGTTTCTACCTTTTACAGAACCATTTGTACCATCTAGAGTAATTTGATTGCCACCAGAAGAAACCGTAACGGAATTATTTGCTTTCACAGTATCTACAGTAATCGCCTTATTCAAAGAAGTAGTAATTTTTTTGCCACTACGAGTTACTGTAATATTATTGTCCCCACCAAAGATTACAGTATCTGATTTATTGATTACTTCAGGAGCACTAGAATCCCTGTCTGCCGCTAATTTCCAATGATATGCATTGGCAGAAATAGCTTTATTGATAGCATCTGCTACATTTCTAGAATCAGCCATGCCTGCAGCATTTGCAGAAGCTTGACCATTTGTGACATCAATATTTTGTGTTTTACCAGAAATTGTAAGGTTCTGACCGTTGGCAGATGTTGTAATATATGTATTATCGCCCTTAAGGCCTAATGTGCTCTTTGCAATATTCACATTGCCAGTATTTACATTACCAGAGAATGCAAGGTTAACACTCTTTAATTGGGCTACGTTAACTGCATCTGTATCTCTTGTACCTGCTGCAAGGCCTGTAAGTTGACGTGTTACAGTACTACCATTACCAATAGAAACGGCACCTGTTGTACTAGTAAGTACATTGCCATTCAAACCAGAATAAACATCTGTACGGTTTGTATTAGGATTATAACCCTTATTAGCAGTACCGCCTGCTACATCAGCAACGGAATCACGCCCTAAGGCAACACCACCATCAACGGTAACGCTAGAATCAGGACCAATAGCAACAGATTTAACTGCACTTGCATTAGCTCTAGTACCAATAGCAATAGAATGTTGAGATGTGGAATTAACGCGACTACCTATGGCAATTGATTCTAAACCATTAGCTGTCGTAGCAGAGCCGATTGCAAGAGCTCTATTGCCTGTAGCTTTCGTTGGCGTAGATCCATATGAACCAATGGCAATAGTTCCATCATCATTGGCTGTAGCACTAGCACCTAACGCCACAGAGTTAGCACCTTTAGCAGTTACATTCATACCAGTAGCAACACTGTTAAAGGCAATCGACTGAGCAGCTTGACCAACTGCGACACCGCCTAAATCAGACTTAGTTCCATTAGTACCAACAGCAACACCATTTGCACCTTTTGAAGTGGTAAAAGCACCGATAGCTATACCACTCTCGCCTGTGACAGAACTTTTTCTACCGATGGCAATACTGTTATCTGCACTTGAAGAGCTCTCGCCCCCAATAGCGACACCATACTGATTAGTCGCATTGGCTAACATACCGATACCAACACCTGCAGTTCCACCAGCCTTTGCCCTAGATCCCAATGCAGTAGAGGATCCACCAGATGCAACAGTACCATGGCCAAATGCAGTGGCATCATTATTAGATGCAGTGGCATCAGCACCTAAAGCACTAGCATAGTTCCCTGTTGCCTTAGTACCATAACCAACTGCCACAGCAGCATCCTCGGACGCAACGGATTTAGCACCTAACGCTGTAGTACTTCCCGATGTAGCTTGAGCTAATAACCCCAATGCAACTGTAGATTGACCTGTTGCATTAGCACCTGCACCAACTGCTGTAGCAGGTAGTGCAGGATCTGCTTCTGTTGCTGTTGCTACACTATAATAACCAATAGCAATGGATTGGTTGCTACCAGAACTAGCAAAATTACCAATAGCTAGACCATTAGTTTTACCACTAGTTACGCTACCATTTGCAATAGCTGCAGATGGTTGATCGCCCACTGCCGCTGCAACATCAATTACACCTGCAGTCTGCATCGCCAAGGCAGCCAAGATACTCGCTACTACAATTTTCTTTTTCCCTGTTTTATTTTTTGCCATTTCAGATACTACAACGTAGCACTGTTTAGACTTAGACCAAATGACTTTAAATATCTTATTCATACATTTTCCTTCTTTAAATTACTAACCCTCAACTATATGAATCATATGTTCCACACTTCTCTCAGTCTGGAAATAATGAAAGCTACACAGACTTTCATATGAATCATATGTTCCACACTTCTCTCAGTCTGGAAATAATGAAAGCTACACAGACTTTCATTTATAAATCTATCTTTAATTTTACCATAATTCATCTAATTTTCTCAATTTAAAAGTGTAATTTTTTGGATAATTTACTATTATCTCATATGAATCATATGTTCCACACTTCTCTCAGTCTGGAAATAATGAAAGCTACACAGACTTTCATTTATAAATCTATCTTTAATTTTACCATAATTCATCTAATTTTC
>NZ_QSDY01000058.1 GCF_003463825.1 Veillonella sp. AM51-8BH | reverse complement strand
CACAGAAAAAATGAGTAAAAAACCACCCATATATTAAAAATTGTTTAACAAAATAAAGGTTCCAACAATAAAATTCTGTCGATTATGATAAAAACATGAAGAAAAGTATTTACAAGAGTAAAAAACCACCCATATATTAAAAATTGTTTAACAAAATAAAGGTTCCAACAATAAAATTCTGTCGATTATGATAAAAACATGAAGAAAAGTATTTACAAGATTTTCGATATATGATATTCTGTTCATGACACAAAATGAAAGAAATATGAAAGATACTCAGAAAGGCGTAAAGGTATGGGAAATTTAGGCTTTTCCTTCTTTTGTATTTAAATGATTTAATTATAAGGATTGTAATTGTGTCTAGTTAAGAAAGGGGTTCATAGTAATATGAATAAAATCTTTAAAGTTGTTTGGAGCAAAACTAAAGAGTGCTACGTAGTAGTTTCCGAAGTTGCAAAAAACAATGGTGGTAAGAAAAAAGCTCTTGCTAGCGTGTTAGCTGGTTTGGCTATGGTAGCTGCTACAGCAGGTGCACCTGTACATGCGAACGTTAATACTGGGGGTAGTGCCGTTAATATCTCTCCTGATGCTTATAATGGTTCAAATACTACTGGAAGAAACTCTGTAGTAGTTGGTTATCAAAATAGAACTAATAACCAAGATGGAACTATTGCAATCGGTGCGTCAAATACGGCTACAGAAAACTCTGCAATGGCTCTAGGTAATGGTAATACAGCTTCTGGCGGTGCAGCAGTGGCTATGGGTGCTTATAACCAAGCAACAGGACGTGCTTCTGTCGCTATTGGTAACGTATCTATGGCATCTGCTGAAGACTCCATTGCAATTGGTAATCGTGCGAACTCTAATGCAGCGAACCAAGATTTAGGTAGCGGTCAATACTCTATTGCTATGGGCCGTGAAAGCTGGGCTAGAGGTACTGATAACATCAGTATTGGTCATAATGCTAAAACTGATTCTAGTGGTGATAGTATAGCTATTGGTCGTGATTCCACAAGTAACTCTGTAAATACTGTTACAATCGGGGCACAGACTAAAGCCACTGGTGGTTATGCGGTAGCAATCGGTCGTGAATCTGAAGTAAATGCTAATTTTGCTACTGCAATGGGTTATCAATCCAAAGCAAAAGGTAGTGCATCTATCGCTATTGGTAAACAAAATAATTCCAATCTTGGTGATACTATTACAATGGGTAATAGCAATACTGCTAATACAATGGGCGGTATCGCAATTGGTAAAAATAATATCGCTGACTCCTCTATTGGAGATTCTTCTACTGCAAATAAAGAAAACTCTCAAATCGCTATCGGTTTAGACAATAAAGCAACAAGTCTAGATACAGTAGCTATCGGCCGTGAAGCTGAGTCTACAAAAACTGGTGCTGTTTCTTTAGGTGCACGTACAAAAGCGAAAGGCGACTATGCAGTAGCTCTTGGTTCTGCCTCTGAAAATAAAACTGTAGAAGCTTCCGATTATGCAGTAGCTGTTGGTGCTATGTCTAAAGCAACTGGCGATCGCTCTGTAGCAATTGGCGGTGGTGCTGAAGCAAGTGCATCTCGTTCCGTAGCGCATGGTTATAAAGCTAATGCATCTGTTGCCGATGGCGTAGCTCTTGGCTCTAACTCTAAAGCAACTGTAGATAAAGGTGTTAAAGGCTTTAATCCTGCAGAAACTCGTACTAATAAATATGCTGGTTTAGCTGGTACTGCACAAACATCCACATTGGCAGCTGTTTCCGTAGGTGACGGTGCTACTGCAACTCGTCAAATTACAGGTCTTGCTGCAGGTACTAATGATACTGATGCTGTTAACGTAGCTCAATTAAGAAGTGTTAACTTGAAATATGCTGGTAACAGCGGCAATGGCGATGTATTGTTAGATAACGGTACATTGAACGTTAAAGGTGAAGGCTTAATCTCCACAAGTGCTGATGCAGATGGCATAAAAGTAAAACTTACTGAAGGTGGCCCAATCACTAATAACAATGGTAAAGCGGTAGCTCCTACTACAAATGGTGTTGCTACAACTGATAATGTTGCAAAAGCAATCAACGAATCTGGTTGGAACGTAGTTTCCTCCAATAATGGTGGTAGCGTAACAGGTACTCAAGCATCCAAAAAAGTGAGCCCTGGCGATACTGTAACATTGAGTGCTGGTAAAAACATTGTATTAGATCAAACTGATAAACAATTCACATACTCCTTGAACAAGAACGTTGACTTGACTAAAGATGGTTCTTTAACAATTGGTGATACTAAAGTTAACAACGATGGCTTAACAATCACAGGTGGTCCATCTGTTACTAAAACTGGTATCGACGCTGGTAATAAAAACATTACTAATGTAAAAGCTGGTGTAAACGATACTGATGCAGTTAACGTAAAACAATTAAAAGACGCTAAAACTAAACTTGTAGATGGTAAAAACACTAAAGTTACTGGTGCAGGTACTCAAGATGATCCATACAAAGTTAATGTAGAAGGCGACTTGAAAGGCATTACATCTATTTCTAATGCTGACAATGGTCCTAAAATGACAATTGGTGGCAACTCCATCAACATCACTGGCGGTCCACTTAACATGGGTGGTAGCAAAATCACTAATGTAGCTCCTGGTACAGACGATACTGATGCAGTTAACTACAGCCAAATCAAAGACTTGAGAACTGAAGTTAAAGCTGGTAATGGCGTAACTGTAGCTAAATCTCAAGGTACTGATGGTCATGATATTTACACAGTAAGCTCCACTGGTGCTACTGGTAACACTGATCCTTCTAAAGTTGAAGGTGGTAAAAATACTACTGTAACAGGTGATGGTACAGCAGCTACTCCTTACAAAGTAAATGTACAAGGTGACTTGACAGATATCTCTTCCATTACAAATAAAGCTGGTAATGGTAAAATCTCCTTCGCTGGTGATCAAGTTGTAAAAGTTGAAGGCGACAACCCTATTTCCTTAGATGGTAAAGGTGGCTATGTAACTGGTTTACAAAACAAAGATTGGGATATTACTAACCCAACTGTAGTTTCCGGTCGTGCAGCAACTGAAGACCAATTGAAAAAAGTAAGCGATGGCTTCAACAACACAATTAAATTAGCAGGTAACACTGGTAACACAGATACTCAAAAATTCAATAAAACTGGTGGTTTGAGCTTCGGTGTAGTTGGTGCTAACAACGGTCAATACATCAAAACAACTGCTTCTGGTACAGATGTAGTAGCTGATTTGTCCGATGATGCAAAAGCTAAATTGAACCATACCTTTGAAGTAGCTCCTGGTTCTAGCAATGTAACAGTATCTAAAGATACAACTGATCCTAATAAAACAGTTTATAAAGTAGCTGTTGCTAATACTCCAGCAGCTGGTGCTTCTTCTACTGAAAGTGTAGTTAAAAAAGCAGCTGCAACTGGCGATACTAACATTGCTGATGTTACTGTTGGTAATGGTAAAAACTCTGGCGATCCAGATGCTCAATACGAAGTTAATGTTTCCCGTAATGCAGTTAAAGATGCAGCTCGTGAAGCAGTAACAGTTAACAACGGTGGTACAACTACTGGTGGTAACTATACAGCTGATACAAATAATCCTATCACTGTTAACCCTGTGAAAGATGATGCAAACCATAACACTACATACGAAGTGAAATTCGATGGTGATAAAGCAGCTAAACAAATTCCTTTGACTTACAAAGCTAATGGTACTGGTGACCAAACAGTTAAGTTGGATAAAGGTCTAAACTTCACAAACGGTTCCAATACAACAGCTTCCGTAGCAGCTGATGGCGTAGTTAAATACGACTTGAACAAAAACGTTGATTTAACAAAAGATGGTTCCTTAACAATTGGCGATACAGTAGTAAACAAAGATGGTTTGACTATCACTGGTGGTCCATCCATTACTAAAACTGGTATTGATGCTGGTAACAAAACTATCACTAATGTAGCTCCTGCAGTTAATGGTACTGATGCTGTTAACTACGATCAATTGAAAGCAGCTCGTACAGTTGTTACTTCTAAAGATAATTCTGTAACAGTTAACAAAACAACAAATGGCGATCAAGTAACATATGACTTACATGTAAATGCAGCTGCTGGCACAGCATCTACTTGGAACTTGAAATCTGGTGCAGTTTCTGCTACAGAAGGTACACATTCTGGTGACACAGCTCAAAACATTGCAGACGGTAAATCCGTTACAATGCAAGCTGGTAAAAACTTAACTGTTAAACAAACTAACGACGGTGCAGGTAATACAGAAGTTGCATACGCTCTTGATAAAGACCTTAAAGATCTTACAAGCGTAACTACTGATAAAGTAACTACAAAAGAAATCGGCTTACAAGATGCAGCTGGTAACACTACTACAATCAAGAAAGATGGCGACCGCATTACATACACTAATGATGGTGGCACTACTGTTAAGAAAGTAGCTAACCTTGAAGATGAAAAACACATCAAACCTGGTAGCTATGCTGTACAAAATGATGGTAGCGTAACTATGACTTACGTTGACGGTGAGGGTAACCCAGTAGCTAATGAAACAGCTAAAATTACTGGTATTGCTAAACAAGATCTTTCCAACATCGATAATGCTGGTAAACAAGTAATCACTGGTCTTGGCACAATCGTTAAAGCTGGTGAAAATGTTAACGTAACTGAAGCATCTGATGCTACTACAGGCCAAAAAACTTACACTGTAAATGCTGTAACTCCAGCAGTTTATACTAAAGCTGATGGCACTAAAGTAGTTAAACGTCCAGATGGTACTTTCACAACAAACATTGATGGTTCTGCTGGTAATGATGTTCCTGCAAGTGACGTTATCGTATCCTTCCAAGATGCAGCTGGTAACACAACTGGTGGTAATTCCATCGTAAACAACGTAGGTTCTGCTATCGACAAAACTGGTACAGCTACTGGTGATACATTCTTAACTAAACTTGATAATGCAGCTACTGCAACTCCAAATGCAGCAGTAAACGTTAAAGACCTTAAATCTACATCCGATGCTATAATTGGTAAAGAGCTTCACATCGCTCCAACAGCAGTTAAAGCTGGTAGCACTGAAGCTAAAGGTGGCGTAGTAAGTGGCACTGAAAACGTATACAAATACGATGCAGCTACTAAGAAAGTTACATTGACTTACAATGATGGTAATGGTAAAGCTGTAACTGATACTAAAGCAGTTATCGACTTCTCCGACTTGAACATCCCAGCTGCTGGTAACAACTACAGCTTCAAAACAAATGCAACTGGTAACCTTGAAACTGGTACAACTGCAACTGAAACTGAAGTAGCAAGTGGCAAAACTGTAAACTTCGGTGCAGGTAAAAACTTGACTGTAACACAAAAAATCGGTGCTGATGGTAACCAAACATACACTTACGCATTGAACAAAGACTTAACTAACCTAGATAAAGTAGTTGTTAATGGTAAAGATGGTAAAGACGGTGAAGATGGCGTATCCATTACTGGTCCTACTGGCGCAGCTGGTACAGATGGTAACAATGGTAAAGTTGGTATCACTGGTAAAGATGGTAAAGATGCAGTATCTATCTCCGGTAAAGATGGTGTAGGTCACATTGGCTTAACTGGCCCTGCTGGTCAAGATGGTAAAAATGCAACTGCTGATATTACTGTTAAAGAAGGTAAAGCTGGTGTAGACGGTAAAGACGGTGTTGATGGTATCACTCGTATCTTCTACAACGATAAAGATGGCAACGAACATCAAGTAGCAACTCATGATGATGGTATGAAGTTTGCTGGTGACGACGGTCAAGATAACCAAGATACAAATGCACAAGTTATTAAGAAACATCTTAATAACGTTGTAGATATCGTTGGTGGTGCAGATAAAACTAAGTTGACTTCTACTGATAACATCGGTGTTAACAATGTTAATGGCAAATTGAAAGTTCAATTGGCTAAAAATGTTGACTTGGATGCTGATGGATCCTTGACTACTGGCGCTACAAAAGTTGATAACAACGGTGTTACAATCACTGCTCCTGCAGGTGGTACTACTACTGATGTTAAATTGACTAAAGATGGCTTAGATAATGGCGGTAACAAAATTGTTAACGTTAAAGCTGGTGAAAACGATACAGATGCTGTAAACGTTAAACAATTGAAAGACAAAGTTACAACTGTTGAGTCTTCTAATAACTCCATCAAAGTAGTTGATAAAAACGATCCTACATCTGCAACTTATGATGCAGCTAAAGGTCACCAATATGACATCACTATTAATAACCAATCTGTAGTTGAAAAAGCTCAAACTCCAGTTGTTTATACTAATAAAGATGGCGATAAACTTTACAAAATTGTAGATCCTGCTACAGGTAATGTTACTTTCAATACAAAAGAAGATGGTAGTGGTACTACAGTTCAACCTGCTGATGTAATTGCATCCATGAACAATGGTGGCGATTCTACAACAACTCCTATGAAGTTGAACAACGTAGGTTCCACTATTGCTGATCAAGCTGGTAACACTTACTTAGAAAAAATTGATGCAGCTGCTGGTGATAACAAAACTAAGAACGGTGCGGTAAACGTAACTGACCTTAAAAACACAGCTGATGCATTGATTGATAAAGGCTTGAAATTCGACGCTAACTCTGGCGGTGTGAAAACTAATAAACTTGGTTCCACTGTGAAAGTTCAAGGCGAAGGCGCTAAAGCTGACACTGAGTACAGTGGTGAAAACGTTAAAACTATCATCAGTCAAGATGCAGATGGTAACACAACTATCGACGTTAAACTTGATAAAAATCTTAAAGCTGACAGCGTAGTTGTTGGTAAAGATGGTAAAGACGGCGTTGATGGTAAGATTGGTGTTAACGGTAAAGACGGCGCATCTGTTGTACTCAACGGTAAAGATGGCTCTATCGGCTTGACTGGTCCTAAGGGTGCTGACGGTAAAGATGGTGCAAGTGCTAAGATTTCCGTTAAAGACGGTGTTCCTGGTGTTGACGGCCAACCTGGTGAAACTATGACTCGTATCGTATACCAAGACAAAGATGGTAACGAACATCAAGTAGCAACTCACGATGATGGCATGAAGTTCGCTGGTGACGACGGTCAAGCTGATCCAACTAAAGTTATTAAGAAACATCTTAACAACGTAGTAGATATCGTTGGTGGCGCTGATAAAGCTAAATTGACTGAAAACAACATTGGCGTGAATAACGACAATGGTAAATTGAAAGTTCAATTGTCTAAAGACCTTGATCTTACTAAAGACGGTTCCGTGAAAATTGGCGATACTACAGTTAACAACGATGGTTTGACTATCACTGGTGGTCCATCTGTAACTAAGACTGGTATTGACGCTGGTAATAAAACAATTACAGGCGTTAAAGCTGGTGAAAACGATACAGATGCTGTAAACGTTAAACAATTGAAAGACAAAGTTACGACTGTTGAATCTTCTGATGGTACTATTTCTGTAACTGATAAAAATGATCCTACATCTGCAACTTATGATGCAGCTAAAGGTCATCAATATGACATCAAGATCAATAACCAAGGTGTTGTAAACAACGCTCAACTTCCAGTGGTATACACTAAACAAGATGGCACTAAAGTTTACAAACAACCAGATGGTACTTTCAACACAGCTAAAGATGGTTCTGGCACTGTTGTAAATGCAGGTGATGTAATCGCTTCCATGAATAGTGCAGGTGACTCTACTACAGCTCCTACTAAGTTGAACAATGTTGGCTCCTCCATCGCGGATAAAGCTGGTAATACATTCTTAGATAAGATTGATGCAGCTGCTGGTGACAACAATACTAAGAACGGTGCTGTAAATGTATCTGACCTTAAAAATGCTGCTGATGCTATCGGCAATAAAGGCTTGAACTTCGGTGCTCAATCCGGTAATGACATCCACAAAAACTTGGGTGAAAAACTTGAAATCGTAGGCGAAGGTACTAAAGCTGATAGCAACTACAGCGGTTCCAACATCAAAACTATGACTAAAGATGGTAAAGTTGTAATCGGTCTTGATAAAGATCTTAACGGCTTGAACTCCATTGGCGTTCCTGGTAAAAATGGCGTAGCTGGTAAAGATGGTGTATCCATCTCCGGTAAAGACGGCGCTAACGGTATCGACGGCAAAGTTTCCATCGGCAAAGACGGTAAAGACGCTGTATCCATCGCTGGTAAAGACGGTGTAGGTCACATTGGCTTGACTGGTCCTAAAGGTGCTGATGGTAGCAATGGTAAATCCGTTGATATCTCCACTAACGATGGTAAACAAACATTAGTGAACCCAGAAGCTGGCACTGATAAATCTCAACGTATCGTTTACACTCCACAAGATAAAGACGGCAACCCTATTAAAGGTGCTGACGGCAAAGATATCGTACGTGAAGTGGCAACTATGGACGATGGCTTGAAATTCACAGGTAACAACACTAGCACTGAAAATAAACATGCGTTGAATACGCTTGTTAAAGTTCAAGGCGAAGGCGTAACTGAAGCTCAATCCACTGCATTCCAATCCGCTGCTGGTAACATCAACGTAGTAGCTGATGGTAACGATACATTAACTGTTAAGTTGAACAAAGACCTTAAAGGTATCAACTCCATCAAGAATAGCGACAATGGTCCTGCATTGAACTTCAACGCTGGTGACCTTTCCGTAACTGGTGGTAACCTCAACATGAGTGGTCACAAAATTACTAACCTTGGTAAAGGTACTAACGATACAGATGCGGTTAACTGAAACAATTGAAAGATTCCCGTACAATCGTTAAATCCACTGATGGTTCCGTAGGTGTTCGTGAATCTGAAAGTGCTGATGGCGCTAAAGTATACGACTTATCTACTGGTGCAAGCCCTCGTTTCGATGAGTTAACTGATGAAATCGGTCGTGTAGGTGCACAAGGCGCAGCTCTTGCAGCATTGAAACCTATCCAATACGATCCATTAGAACCAACTCAAATTATGGCTGGTTATGGTAACTACCGTGGTAACTCCGCTATTGCAATGGGCGTTGCTCATTACAAAAACGAGTCCACAATGATGCATGCAGGCTTAGCTTGGGCAGGTGGTTCCCGTCACATGATGGCAAACGCTGGTGTAACTTGGAAAGTTGGCAACCGTGATAGCGAAGCTGCAGTAGCAGATCGTTACCGCAAAGGCCCTATCAGCTCTGCTTATGCAATGCAACAAGAAATGGCTTCCGTTAAAGCACAAAACGCTGGATTAAAAACAGAAGTATCTGATTTGAAAGCTGAAAACGAACAAATGAAAGCTCAAATTGCTGCTATGATGGCAAAACTTGGTATGTAATCATTTGTGAGTGTAAGAACTGAATGAACAAAGGAAGGTATGCGCTACCTAGCGTAGCGCTTACCTCTCCCTATTGTTTATGAAAATAATGCTTTTAAATATGAACGTGAAACGCGTGAGAGATACTTTCACCATAATCTAACGATAGAAAAGAGGAATATAGAATGAAAAAATCTACATTACTTGCTTGTGCAGCGGCTCTTGTTATTTCTACAGGCGTTGTAGGTGCACAATCCGCTCCAACATATGACGATAACCTAATTTTACGTAACCCAGTATCTGCGCCTGCATTGGGCAATGTAGTATTGGTTCCTGTGGCTAGCCCACAAACAGTGTCTGCTGTTCATGACTATGTAAAAGCTTGGCAAAATGCGGAAATCAATATCGCAAAAGCTAAAGTAAAATACGAAAACCATGAACGTATGACTAAAGCTGAGAAAAAATGGTTACATTCCTATGACAAACACAACTATGCTGACTACTTCCGTACACATTCCATCGGTCGTGTACATGGTCAAGAAGTGTTCTTGAACTGGAATGGTGAAAACCGTAATAAAAACGAATACGAATATTTTGAAATGCCTAAATACAATGAAAAAGATGGCTTCACTAACAGCTATGGTTACAATGTATTGCGCGGCATGACAGATCGTATTAACGAAATCATCCAAAAACAAAAAGAAGTTGGCGGCCCTATGACTGACGACGAAGCACAAGCATTGGAAGATGCTATTTTGGATGTAATGGCTAAAGACCAAGAAAACGTTTCTAACGAAGAACTTCGTCACTACATGAACGAAATAGTTTGGTTCGCAGCTAAACAAACAGTTAAAAACAAAGCAAGTGAAGAACCTACTGTTCAAGACGAACACACTGTAGACCTTCGCGAAGCAATCAATCGCCCAGCTAACCAAGAAACTAAGAAAGTAGACTTGCGTGCTGCGATTCAATAATATAGTCTAAATTAAACTATAGTAATCATTAGATCACTGATAGCTCGGCATAAACGATATACAATGAATTAGGAAATGATGTGTGACGCACAGTGTATATAATGAACAATTACATATGGCCCTCATACGGCGATTGTTTGAGGGCCTTGTTGTACTCTGGACCCCGACTAGGGCACAAATCCTTATACAAAACGACGCCATCCGAAAGGATGGCGTTGTTTTTTTGCGTTTATATATTGTTTTCTATACGTATATGACTCTATAATATGACTCTATAATTGTGCAAATATAAACAATTATAAAATAATAGACCGATTATATTAACTACCTTTTTCTACACGTTTATGAAGAAACGCTTGTTTGCTGTATTTAAACTTCATCTAATTTAGATGTTTATATATATA
>NZ_QSDY01000057.1 GCF_003463825.1 Veillonella sp. AM51-8BH | reverse complement strand
TTCAGTGGCGATGGCTATGAGGATCCACCTGTTCCCATCTCGAACACAGTAGTTAAGCTCATAAACGCCGAAAGTACTTGGCTGGAGACGGCCTGGGAGGATAGGAAGCTGCTGATTGACTAAAAGAAAAAGGTCTACCTAAAGGTAGGCCTTTTCTTTTAGCTAGTCTTCGACTAGCTTATTCTACCAGAGCCGTCTCCAGCCAAGGTTGTACAAGTATTATCTATGGATAGTAATCTATGGGGCGGCGGGGGAAGGGTAGGGTGTGAGGCAACAGAGGAGCGTAGCGACGCATGGGGCCCACACATCACCTTCTTCCGAACGTAAGATTTACCGAGCTGCGAAGCAGCGAAGGGAAATCCACAGTGAGGATTGATAGGAGCTGCGGCTAGTGGTAGAATCTAAACTTTATCTATTCGATACCGCGGTGCGTAGCACCTATGGTATCGTACCATAAACTAGTTGAGTAACTCTAAATCTGTGTAAATAAATTTGTCTAAATAAATTTGTATAAATAACCTAGTTATAAATGATATTTCAGTGAGTAGCCCTATGGTATCGAAGCGTTCAGAAGCTAAGAAATTTAGGTTTACATAATTAATTTAATTCTCCAATTTATAACCATCATATTTATAAAGTCTTTTATTTATTCCCATTTATTATTTATATTGTCTTTCTTGATATTATATCTATAAGTATGGTATTCTCATTATGTATGAATATAGATGGGAGTGATTAGTTTATATGTATAAATATGGCAAGAGCTGTATTAAAAAAATATTATGTTTTCTCACAATATGTATTGCAATTTTAGCTATCTCTTTTGGCGTTATGTGGGGGCTGTCTACTGATTATAAGATTTATGGTGTCCCTGTACTAAACTATCACCAAGTGAATGATGAAAAGCATTCTGCATTGACGCTTCATGTTGATCAGTTTAGAGAACAGATGGAATATCTACATAATCAGGGATATAACACGATTACGTTGGCTCAATTATATGATTATTTAGAAAATGGTACTGAATTACCTAATAAGCCAATTGTGATTACCTTTGACGATGGCTATGTAGATAATTATAAAAATGTATTGCCTATTTTAAAGGAATACAACATGAAGGCTACCTTGTTTATGATTAGTGATGCAGCTAATACGCCTGGTTTTGTTTCTACAGAACAAATGCACCAAATGGAAGCGGGTGGATTTGATATTCAAGGCCATACAAATCATCATAAAATCTTAACAAAAATTGATCCTACCGAATTACCGGATGCTCTTCTTGGTGGGAAGACTTCTTTGGAGGGGATTTTGGGTGAGCCTATTGAGTATCTAGCATATCCTGGTGGGTTTAATGATATGCTCGTTCAATATGTAAGTAAACAATCTGGTTATAAAATGGCTTTCACAGTACAACCAGGTACAGTACAGCCAGGCGATAATTTATATGCCTTAAATCGGTTGGCTATATTCCAAGGTGACACACCGTACTTATCGTTCTGGTTACGCCTACATTGTGCACCATTCATTCACTATACATGGTCATTACGTGATTTTTTACGCGATAATGGATGGCCTACATTAGCATCTATTATACCGTTATTCTAGGAGGAATTATGTCTTACGAAGTATTAGCAAGACCTTTGCGTGTTGCTATTTTAACAGTTTCTGATACACGTACCTTTGAAACTGATAAGGGCGGCAATAAAGTTCAAGAGTTTTTAGAGCAAGCTGAACATATCGTAGCTGATCGTAAAATTGTCATTGATGATTACAATGAAATTAGAAATGCTATGATTCCTTGGTGTAATGATGAGTCTATTGATGTTATCATCTCTACAGGTGGTACGGGAATTGCTAAGCGCGATGTAACAATTGAAGCGGCAAATAGTCTCTATGAGAAACATATCCCTGGTTTTGGGGAAATCTTTAGATATTTGTCTTATACAGAAGATATTGGGACTAAGGCGATGGCATCTCGTGCAGAAGCTGGTGTCAACAATAATACGTTAATGTTCTCTGTTCCTGGCTCTGTAGGTGCTGTTACTTTGGCGATGAGTAAACTCATCATTCCTGAAATGGCACATCTTGTTCGTGAAATTACAAAATAATAAATTAAGACTGCTCATACGTGGGCAGTCTTTTTTGATAATAAAATTCAAAAACTATTTTTGTAAGTATAAAAGTATTTAGGTTATATCTGATTTGAGGGCCTAAAAACTATATATGTTAATTCTCAATATATAAAACAATACCATTGCAGTATTGTTTTATTTCGATTATACTAGATTTAGTAATACGTTTGTCCAAGTGCACGAGAAAGGAGACCTTATGAAGTTAAATCAGGCCACGGATTATGCATTTCGCATGGTCTTACATATGGCGCTCTTACCTTCGGGAACGAAGCTAACGGGTTCTGTATTGGCTGAGCAAGAATTGATTCCAGAACGATTTTTGCTCAAGATTATGCGTAGTCTCATTGCAGCTGGGATTATGAAATCCTTTCGTGGTGTAGATGGTGGGTTTGCCTCAATCGAGACCCTCAAGAGATTTCATTGCTCGATGTAATTAGAGCGGTAGAAGGGGATGCGTATTTACAACGGTGTTTATATGATGTAGGTTCTTGCTCTAAATCTTGTATGGGGCATTGTGCTATCAATGAAGCTATGGGGAAGGTCCAGGACCAATTGATCAATCAGTTGGAGAAGGTTAACTTTAAAACTCTTGCTCAACGTGAACAGTTGATTGAGTCTGAATCCTTACCGTATTTACAAGCTCAATGATACAAGATTTTGGTAAAAGCTCATCAAGTGATGTAGGTATTTTATTCTAAGGAGGAAAACACATGTTTGAAGCTGTAGATTTAGCTCGAATACAATTTGCGCTAACATCTATCTATCACTGGTTGTTTGTGCCGTTCACACTAGGCATGACAGTGACTGTAGCTATCTTGGAGTGGACATATGTGTCTACTGGTAAAGAAGTATACAAAAAAATGGCAAAATTCTGGGGCAAATTGTTCCTAATTAACTTTGCTATGGGTGTGGTAACTGGTATTGTTCAGGAATTCCATTTCGGTATGAACTGGGCAGAATATTCTCGTTTTATGGGTGACATTTTCGGCGCTCCATTAGCCCTTGAAGCATTAATGGCATTTTTCTTGGAATCTACATTCATGGGTGTATGGATCTTCGGCTGGGACCGATTAAATAAAACTGCTCATGCTCTTGTGGCTACGTTGGTAGCATTAGGTACTAACCTATCTGCGTTCTGGATTCTCGTAGCCAACTCCTTTATGCAACATCCTGTAGGTTATGTAATCCGTAATGGTCGTGCAGAAATGGATAATTTTTTAACAATTGTTCAAAACGGCTATGTACCAGGTCAATTCTTCCATATTGTGTTGAATGGTCTATTAACAGCAGGCGTAATTATCATGGCCATCAGTGCTTGGCACTTATTGCGCAACAATGCGACAGACTTCTACCGTCGTTCCGCTAAATGGGGCATGGTTATTGCTCTTGTATTCGGTACTTTAGGCGCTTTGGCAGGTCATCATCAAGGTCAATACATTACAAAAGTACAACCTATGAAAATGGCTGCTATGGAAGCGTTGTGGGAAACACAAGATCCTGCTCCATTCTCTTTGGTAGCTAACATTGATACTAAAGCTCAAAAGAATACGGGTGCACTTGAAATCCCTGGTGGTTTATCCTTCTTGACTCAAAACTCCTTTACATCTGGTAAAGTAGAAGGTATCAAAGATCTTCAAGCTAAATCTGAGGCTCAATATGGTCCTGGTAACTATATTCCAGATGTTCCAGCAATCTTCTGGACATTCCGTATCATGGTTGCCGCTGGTTCCATTATGTTACTTGTTGCATTCGTAGGTCTCATCCTTAATGCAAAAGACAAATTAGTTGGAAATCGCACATTCTTGAAAATTATGTTCTGGACATTGCCATTGCCATTCATTGCTCATTCTACAGGTTGGTTTGTAGCAGAAGCAGGTCGTCAACCATGGCTTGTAAATGGTTTACAATTGACTGCAGACGGTGCTTCTAAAGCCGTTACAGCTCCAGAAATTATGACTACTATCATCGGTTTTACAGTTGTGTATATCATAGCAGCTATTGCGGCTATCTACCTTGCTGTAGAACACATCAAAAAGGGTCCGGATGGCAATCCATCTCACGATGTAGTTGAAAAAGAGGAGGCGAGATTATGGAATTAATTTTTAATAACCTTGAAGTGGTATGGTTTATTTTAATTACTATACTATTCGCTGGCTTCTTCTTATTAGAAGGTTTTGACTATGGTACTGGTATTTTATTACCATTCATCGGTAAAACTGACGTTGAACGTCGTCAAATGATCAATGCCTTAGGTCCTGTATGGGACGGTAATGAGGTATGGATGATTACTGCAGGTGGTGCATTATTTGCGTCCTTCCCTAATGTATATGCTACATTGTTCAGTGGTTTCTACTTGGCGTTATTCTTGATGCTTGCGGCTCTTATTATCCGTGGCGTATCCTTCGAATTCCGCTCCAAAAGCCCTAACTTGTTATGGCGTAAAACTTTCGACTACTGCATCTTCTTTGGTTCTTTGATTCCTGCATTATTGTGGGGTGTTACGGTTGGTAACTTGATTCAAGGTACTCCAATCGATGCAAGCATGACCTATGTAGCACATTCTTTGATTTGTTAAGCCCATACACAGTACTTTGCGGTATTGCGTTTATCTTGGTATTCACATACCATGGTGGTTTGTTCACTTCTATCAAACTGCTGGTGCTGTTTCCGAACGCGCTCGTGCAGCTTCCTTGGTAGTAGGTGTTCCTACAGCTATCGGTGCATTAGCATTGGTAGGTGCAACTTATGTATTTACAGATTTGTTCAACTCTGTATTGGCAATTGTTTGCTTTGCGTTGGCAATCGTGTTCTTCCTCATTTCTTGGGGCGCAGCACGTACTCGAAATACAAAATGGGGCTTTGTATTCAGCTCCTTATCCGTTATCTCTGTAACGGCTGCTTACTTTGCTGGTTTGTTCCCTCGCATCATGGTTTCCTCTTTGAATCCTGAGTGGAGCTTAACTATTGCAAATGCAGGTAACTCTACTTACACATTGACATTGATGACTTGTGTAGCCTTTGTATTTGTGCCAATTATCTTGGCTTACCAAATCTGGGTATACTGGACATTCCGTCATCGTGTATCTGAAAAAGACTTACACTATTAATAGAATAGAATTATAATTCTAGTGAATTGTAAAATTTAGGTCTCAATGTGAGGCGTGTCGTAGCGGCACGCCTCTTTTTTGTGGTAAGATGGATATAATATTGATAAATTTAGATTCACTTGGACTAACTTAGATTATATTTTAACAGAATTTAACTGAGACTTAGTTAGGGCAGTCTAATCGATTTGATTTTATATTTTTAATAGTTTTACCGTAGAGGATACTATGATACAGCGTACTGCTTTTAAAGCGCTGCTAGAACATAAAGGTCAGCTATTACTACTAGGATTAACCTGTTTAGTAGAGAGTTTGGCTATTGTTGGGCAAGCTTGGTTCTTTGGAACCTTAATTAATAATTTTATATTTTCAGAGAATACCTTACATGATGAAAGGTATTCTATTATCTATTTAGGAATTGCTATTATTGTAAGGTTGCTTGCACATTATATACAAGAATCCGTAGCAAATCGATTAGGTACTGCAGTAAAAGCAACCTTTAGAGAACGGGCCTTAGAGCATATGTTTAAACTTGGTGTGCAACATAAGGAACGCCATGGCGATGTAATACATATGCTTACTGATGGATTGGAGCAAGTAGATGCTTATGTAGCTCGTTATATTCCTCAAATCCTATATGCTATTATGATTCCTCTTATTATGGGTATTGCTATTGTAGATACATTACCTATTATTGGTATCATTTTGATTATTACAGTGCCATTGATTCCGTTCTTTATGATCTTAATTGGTAAGCAAGCGGATCGTCTAAATAAAGAACAGTGGGAGCGGATGAGCTTCTTATCTGGTCATTTTCTTGATGTATTGCAAGGGATTACAACATTAAAGCTCTTTGGCCGTGCCAAGGATCAAATTCATGTTATTGGTCGTTTATCTGAGGAGTTTAAAGATTCTACATTACGAGTATTGCGTGTGGCGTTTTTATCTGCTCTAGTTCTTGAGCTCGTAAGTACTATTAGTACGGCATTGATTGCGGTATACCTGGGCTTAACATTATTGGATGGTGAAATCCCATTCTTTTCAGCTTTCTTTATTTTGCTATTAGCGCCAGAGTTCTATACGCCATTTAGACAATTGGGGGCTGCATTCCATACGGGCATGGCAGGTAAGACATCGATTTTAAAATACGAAGAGTTTATGAATCGCCAGCTATCGCTGCCTATAGGCGGACAATCTCAACTTAAAGGTAAGGTACAAGCAATTGAAATTAAGGATTTAACGTTTACCTATGAAGATAGTGAAAATGGTGTACAACATATTTCATTAGAGGCTAAACGTAATTCTCCAATCATGCTTGTTGGTGAAAGTGGGGCAGGGAAATCTACACTTGCTCATATTATTGGGGGATTTTTAACTGCTCCTAAAGGCACTGTTACTATAGATGGTCTTGATCTATGTGACATCGATATTGAGTGGTGGCGCCAACAAATTACTTATGTATCTCAACATCCACATATTATGAAAGGAACTTTGCGTGATGTATTATCCTTTGGGATGAATGTAAGTGATGAAGAGATTATTGAAGCTTGTAAAGAGGTACAGCTACTAGATGTGATCGATAGACAACAAGATGGACTAGATACTGTTATTGGTGAAGGTGGCTTGGGTCTGAGTGGTGGCGAACGTCAACGGGTTGCTTAGTACGTGCATTTTTGCGAAAGGGCCAAGTGTTAATTCTCGATGAGGTGACGGCACATCTTGATGTAAAAACAGAAGCTATTATAAGCAGTGCTATCAAACGTTTGATGGATAATAAAATCGTCATTATCATTGGTCATCGTCTACAAACGATGCATTGGGCATCCACACTATACGTTTTGAAACATGGACGTATTATTCAACAAGGTTCTTATGCGAAGCTTCTTGCAGTAGATGGTTATTTTAAGGACCTTATCACCTCTGGTTTAGGTGAATTTTCTTCAACTATCGAAGAACAATTAAAGACAGAAAAGTCATTTACCTTAGAACATAGAGAAGAGATTGATCATTCAATTCGGGTAGATCATCAAGAAGCTTACGTTTTGGGGCAAGATACAATACAGACTCCTGAGGTTTCAACTTCTAAGATGGGCGTACAAGGATGGAAATTATTATTTACTGTACTAAGTCCTGCAAAGTGGTCCTTAGTATTAGCTTTGATTTTTACATTCTTAACGGTATTTATGAATGTGGGCTTATTAACTGTATCCGCATGGTTATTGGCATCAGCAGCATTGCAACCGGGACTTACTTATTTGAGCCTTGCTATTGTAGGCGTCCGCTTCTTTGGTGTTAGTCGTGCTGTATGTCGTTATTTTGAACGGTATACATCTCATCGTATGGCGTTCCAAGGTCTATATGGTTTGCGTGTATGGTTTTATGCTCATTTAGAACCATTGGCGCCGGCTATTCTTAAACGTTTTGGTGCAGGGGATATGCTAGGTCGCATTATGGGGGATATAGAGGTACTACAATTTTTCTACTTGCGTACGTTGATTCCTCCTACAGCAGCCATTGCTTTAACTATTTTAGTTGCCTATGGTGTATCTACGATTGATAATAGTTTAGTTGCGCCTATAGTTTTAGCAGCCTTTATATTAGGTCTAGTTTTGCCTTTAGGTGTATATGTTCATAACAAACAATCGTTGACGGCGATTGGACCTCAACAAGGGGAATATAAATCCCTATTAAGTGATACCATGGATAGCTTGGAGGATGTTATTAGTTACGGTAATGAACAGTTAGTATACGATCGTATTCAACATATGATGAGTACTGTGGATGCTAATAAAGGTATTATCGAACGGGGCATGAACTTAGGCAATACGCTGTTCCTAGGTGGAGTCCAAATTACAGTTGTCATTGTAGCCATATTAGCAGCCAATGCGTTGACCGGAGCTTGGGCCAGTGTTATGGTAGCAGTTGCTGCTATTGGTACACAAGCTTGGTTTGAGTCCTTACAACCTATGATCGCTGCCATTCATCATGGTGCTGAAAGTAAAGTGGCTACGAGTCGTCTCATAGCACTTGCAGATGAGCCAATTCCAGTAGTGGAACCAAACGCACCAAAACCATTTAATGCTAATCGAGAGATTACATTTACCGATGTATCCTTTGGTTATGATGCGCATCGTCGTATTTATGAACATCTTAGATTAGACATTAAACAAGGTCAATCGATTGCTATTGTTGGCGCTAGTGGATCTGGTAAGACTACATTGTTTAATATGCTTGAGCGATTATATGATTACAGAGGCTCAATCCATGTTGGTGATGTAGAGTTAAAGGATATTTCTATCGATACATGGCGTAATGCTTTAGGCACGATAACGCAAGATACATATATTTTCCATGCGTCCTTTGAAGATAATATTCGACTAGCAAGACCGGATGCCTCAGAAGCTGATTTAGAGTATGCTATTGATCGTGCTTCGTTGCGCTCTGTAGTGGAACGCTTGCCAGATGGTATTCATACGATTGTTGGTAGTGGTGGTCATGGTCTAAGTGGTGGCGAACGACAACGGGTTGCTTTAGCTCGACTATTCTTGCGAAAACCTCAAGTTGTTTTGTTAGATGAACCATTAGAAGGTTTAGACCAAGTAACGAGGAAGGCTCTGCATCGTGATTTGATGGAATATGTACAGGATAAAACATGCTTATATATTACACATCAGTTAGAAGGATTAGAACATATGGACCGTATCTTATTTATGGATAAAGGTCAAATTATAGAAGATGGAACTTACGAAGAATTAATTGCCCTTCGTGGTCACTTCTATGAATATTGTTATCTATCCATGGCAAGTATTCAATAAAAATAAATATCAGTTAAACTATCTATTATAAATATTAAACTATAATAGGTTGAATGTTAAACTACAGTAATAAAGCCCCTTTTACTATGTAAAAGGGGCCTTATGTATACCTATATTTAATAGTATATGTAGTAGTCTTTTATCGATAAATCATGCAATATATGGTATAATTTGTATATCAAAAGCTGTTTTTTTACCCTTGGAGGGGTTATGACTAAGATCTTCACCAAATTACGAGCTTTGGTGGATGAAACATTATCTGATCATGATACAGTGGTGGATAAGATGCCTACCATGGAAAAGGCACCATTAGAACAAGACCTGTTCGACCATCGTTTACTATATATAGAAGAAGACACAGTTAATCGTATGTTGAGGGCTGCTCTTCGCAATCATTGGTTCTTCTACGCTGTAACGTTTGAATTTGAACCAAATAATCAAATATTCCTATCCATTATTACTAAATGGGGGAATGTGATCAATGTGGAATTCACCTTAGAGGATTTATGGTTTGATGATTACTCATCATCTTTTGCAATCCGTCTCGATACAAATAATATAGATACAGGTGGGTTTATTTTAAACTCTATCCTACACTTATTAGGTAACTGGTGCCTCAGTCTCTTTGGTATATTCTTTAATCCTATTGCATTAGGTGAGAAGGGATCTACTATGCGTTTCGAGAAAAAGGGGATTATCCAGTTCGATCTATTACCAAATACACAAGTAAAAAAATTTATACCTTTGCCTGAACGACATATCGGCAGTAATGGTCCTGTTCTATTAGGGAATCCTCGTACTAGCCAATCTGTTTTACAGTTAGATTACTATGCGTTCCACGATCCAGTAGATACATTCACTGTACCAGATGTACCAACCCGTACTAGCTGGCTTCGTTCTATCGACATTGCGGCCGTTCTCTTGTTGCCAATCGGCGTGTGGATTACCTTTATTATCTTGCATCACTACTTGCCTACAGAAACTTTAGAATTCTCATTCTCTACATATTTCTTGATTTCTTTAGGGATTTTTATTATATCCTTCTTGGTTATGAATATTCCAAGATATTTGTACATGTACTTTGATTCTCGTAAACAGTGGCAAAGTGCATTTGTGCATAACAATATCAAGATACAAATGCGTAAGTTACACCGTCGCATCTTCATGCAGCAGGCTACACTTACATCTGATTGTGATGAAGATACGGCTAATGAAAGCCAAGAGCGAATTAAACATTTATTATTACAAATTCGTGATAAGCGGTTCCTCGCAAATCGACTTAAAATTGCTGACGATGATAGAATGCGTAAGCAAAAGGTTAAGTTTATTATCGCCTATATCGGTTGTACACTGATTGAGTTAATGTTACTCATGAATTATTAGGCATTGATTATTAAATAGCTGAAATAACTGAATAGTTTATAGTAAAGAAAAAACGTATCTCTTTCTAGTGATATGTACCCCCTTTACTGGACAACCAGTAAAGGGGGTATTTCATGAGATATAGTTATGAATTTAAAAGAAAAGCAATTGAATTATTCTATCAAGGTGAATGGCCCGAGACACCTGACGGTGTAAGGACAGATACATTTCATAAACAAATAAGGGACTGGGTTAAATTAGAACAACGTCATGGTTCGGACATTAATAAATGTCAAGGGACTAAGAATTATTGGTCTCCGGAAGAAAAATATGAGTTAGTATGCCAAGTTCTTTCTGGTCAAGGTTTAAGAGCAGTAGCTATTGTAGCGG
>NZ_QSDY01000056.1 GCF_003463825.1 Veillonella sp. AM51-8BH | reverse complement strand
CACTTTTTGTCCACCCTCAAACTTCTCCAGAAAAAGATTAAACCCTTATAACACTAGATATTTACTAGTGTTATAAGGGTTTTTACACACACTTTTTGTCCTATAAGCCGAGTAATAGCTTTAACGGCTAAATTATAAAAAGTTAATATGAATAAAAGGGCTCCTACAAATGTAGGAGCCCTTTTTGAGTAATAGAATCAACCGATATTAGAAGATGTTTTTTGCATAGTTAGCATATTTAGCTTCTAATTCTTCCATTTTATCGTTCATTTCAATTTGTAATTGAGATGCTAAGTCATATTCACCGTCATTAAGTGCATCGATTAATCGAGTGAACAAGGATTTGCGATCATCACTATCTTTAGCAAGATAGAAACGTAAATCGTTAACTTCTGCAAAACGTTTATCATCTACACTATTACGGCTATCAGTATGAATAGCTACCATTTTACGAACAGTATCAAGATTATTAGGAATCAAACGGTGAGCCAATACAAGTTTCCAACGTTTCAAAATAGATGCAATGAAGGAATCCATCAAGTCTTTAGCAAATGCATTACCTTGAGCCAATGTTTCAACTAATTCAGGGTTGTTTTGGTAACCTTTAATATTTTCCCATACAGTAGCTGGTGCAATACCAAACATTTGATTACGTTCTTCTTGAGTGAAATCATCGAATACATCTTTTTCTGTACGGTATGCACGATTTGTAGCAAGGTATTCAGCTGGTTCACCAACTTCTTTAGAAAGTTCTGCTTCCAATTGAGCTTGTGTTTTACCAGATGTAATAGCATATTTCATACCATCAAATGCAGAGATGAAGATCAATGCTAATGCAGTATATGTGTTTGTGTAAGGGTTTGGAGAACGCAATTCATAGCGTGTAGCCATAGGATTATCGATATCGCGAATCAAACCACAAAGGATGGTACGGTTACGGCTAGGTTCAGAAGGATCAGTACCTAAGGATGTAACGATACATACTGGTGCTTCGAAACCAGGTTTCAAACGATTTAAGGAGTCTGTTGTGGAGCTAATGAATGGATTGATTGCTTCGTAGTGTTTCAATAGACCCATGATTGCACCAATACCTAAGGAGCTAGCAGATTCTTTACGCATATCTTCTGGGCTGAACAAGTTAACAAGTTTACCAGATTTCAATTTAGCCATAACACCAAAGTGTGTATGTTCGCCAGAACCAGCTACACCAATAATAGGTTTCGCATTGAATGTTACATCAAGACCGTTTTCACGGAATACTTCACGAACGATAATACGAGCTTGTAATTCGTTATCTGCTGTTTGTAATGGGTTACCAGAGAATTTCCAGTCGATTTCCAATTGTTCTAATACTACTGCTTCATGACCATCTTCATCAAGTTTAGCTTTAACGCCACCTACTTCTTTATGGCCCATTTCTGCTTCCATACCATATTGATCAAGACGTTCTACCGCTTGTTCTAATGCAGTACGAACTGTACCATGAGTACGTTGCCAGTATTGTTCTTGTAATTTTTGAGATACAGATAATTCTTTTTTAGTAACTGTTCTAGATGGAGTTTTTACCCAGAATTCCAATTCAGTAGCAGATGTGAAGATAATATCTACAACATCATCAGATTTCACATGAGGCATACCAGGTAAACCATGTTCTTTAATCAAAGATAATAATTCTGCACGAACATAGTCACAGCTATTTTTTAAGATAGAACGAGAATCAACATAACGATAGTTATGCATCAAGAATGCAGGAATACGAAGAGTACCAGTTGGCAAACCTGTTGCTTCATCGATATTTTCATAGTTATAATCAACGAACCAGTTTACACTTGGATCGCCCCACATATCAACACGTGCATTATTCAATGTTGCAATATTTGTAAGTACTACAGAAGAACCATCTGTTTGAACAGCACGACCTTCGAAGAATGCTTCATAATCATCAAAGAATGCTGACATAGGGATTTTTTCATCTGTATCATTACCAGCTAAATCGATACCTACAAGAGATACGAATTTAATTTCTGGGTGTTGTTCTAATAATGCAAGAACGCCTTCTTTACCATATTGACCTGCTGGAATGTAATACAATAAATCTTTAGTATTTGCCATAATGGTTCCTCCTAAAAATAAAAAGACTCCAACAAATAGATATATATTCTATATATCTAAAGTGGAGTCTTCGTTGACCAATTATTTTGTTGAATTCATAATATCATATAGTGAAAATATATGTCAATAACTTTCTATAGAATTTCATAATTCTCTTAATTATAGGTTTAAGAATTCTATTTTAATAAATTGAACATACTAACTATATAAAGCATTTACTTGACTATTTTACAATATATTAACCAAGTAACTCTTTAACGATATTATTAACTACCTTGCCATCCGCACGGCCTTTTGTTTTAGGCATTACATGTTTCATAACATTACCCATATTTACAGCATCGCCACAGGCAGCAATAGCCTCTTTAACAACTGTACGAATTTCATCTTCACTCATTTGAGCTGGCAAATATTTTTGTAGTACAGCAATTTCTTCTTTTACATGAGCGATTAAATCTTCACGGCCCGCTTTTTCAAATTCAGTTAAGGAGTCTTGGCGAGTTTTCATTTCTTTTGCCAAAATACCAAGAATACCATTATCATCAAGCTCAACTTTATCATTAATTTCTGTATTCTTAATCGCACTATTAACCATTCGAATTACAGAAAGCGCAGTTTTACCTTCTTCGCGTGCTTTCATAGCAGCTTTCATATCTTCTTTTAATTGATCTTTTAAGCTCATTGTATCCTCCTGATCTATTTTAATTAATAACAATCTACATCATACTATTATAAAGGTTAATCTTTACAGCTTGCAAAGATATAACACATTTAGTCATACAACATTATTATATTATAGATAAAATAATATAAAGAAACCCTAATCCTGGATTTCATAAAGCCATGAAAAGGCAGAATTAGGGTAATCATCTTATGCTCTGAATTTGCGTTTTCTTGCTGCTTCAGATTTTTTCTTTCTTTTTACGCTTGGTTTTTCGTAGTGTTCGCGTTTTCTTACTTCAGACAAAACACCCGCTTTTTGGCAGGAGCGTTTGAATCGACGAAGAGCACTTTCAAGCGTTTCGTTTTTACCGACTTTGATTTCAGACATCTATATCCCTCCCTCCAAAAATAATCTCGGGAAGTGCTGATAATTTACATACGCACATATAATATTATATGTATAGGTATAGATGTTGTCAATATTTTCCGGTATATTTTATAGGAATTTTAATAAGTATTATAAAAAGAATACATTATACCTAATATTAAGCTTCTGGCCATCCCATTTCTTCGCCACCTAAGAGATGAGCATGCATATGAAATACAGTTTGACCAGCTTTTTTACCAGTATTAAAAATCAAACGATAACCATCTTTAGAAATACCAAGTTCTTTAGCTACATCACGAACGAATGGCAATAAACCTTCTACATAGTCCTCATTATTTTCGTTAAGATGAGCAATATTGGAAACATGGTTTTTAGGTACAATTAAAACATGTACTTTTTTCACTGGTTCAATATCATGAAATGCATAGAATTTATCGTTTTCTAACACTTTTTTAGATGGAATTTCGCCATTGATAATTTTACAGAAAATGCAGTCACTCATACTATAACTCCTTATTCAATAATCAAATAATTATCTTCTAAACCTACAACAGTACCACCAATGAGATCACCAATTTTATGTGTCCCATCAGATTTAACTTTACCATTTACATACTCATTTGTTAAGCCCATGTAGTATCCATTCTCTTCCTTTTCGATGAGAATCTCACCAGGCTTACCAATGCGAGATTTTGCGTATGCTTCATAGCCAGATTGGCTAAGCCCATTCAAAAGTGCTACACGAGTTTTCTTTACAGCTTCTGGTACTTGATCTGGCATAGTAGCTGCAGGTGTGCCTTCACGAATAGAGTATGGGAAGGCATGAATATGGGTAAATCCAATTTCACGAACTGTATTTAAGGTTTCTTCAAAGTCTTCATCTGTTTCTTGCGGGAATCCTGCAATGATATCAGTGGTAATTGATAAATCCTTAATACGAGAACGTAAACTTGCAATCAAATCTTTATATTCTTGCAATGTATAATGGCGTTTCATCAACTTTAATACATGATCAGAACCGGCTTGTAGAGGTAAATGCAAATGTGGACAAACACGTTTATTAGTAGCCATTAATTCTACTAACTCATCAGAAACTTCTACAGATTCAATGGAACCGAAACGAATGCGGTATAAATCAGGAATCTCTAATAAGGCTTTGACTACATCGGCTAATGTAGGACGACCTGGCAATTCAACGCCGTAATTTCCCAAATGAATGCCCGTTAATACGATTTCATGGAATCCATGTTCTACTAATCGTTTTGCTTCTTGTACAATATCATCAACTTTACGAGATTTTAATTTTCCTCGAGTATAAGGAATGATACAAAAGGCACAGTAGTTATTACAACCTTCTTGAATTTTCATGAATGCACGAGCTTTATCAGATTCATTACCATATAATGGCATTTCTTCAAAGTTGGATTCGTTCATGATATCCCGTACAGCATTGATTTGACGCTCTGTAGATTCCAATTGTTCTACGAGCTCAACGATTTTTGACCGGTTATTGGTACCGATAACGAGATTAACACCATCGATAGCAGCAATTGCATCTGGATCAAGCTGAGCATAACAACCAGTTACAATCACATAGGCATCTTCGTTTTGACGCTTCGCTTTGCGAATCAATTGACGGGATTTCTTTTCCCCCATATTCGTTACAGAACATGTATTGATTACATATATATCAGCTTTTTCATCGAAGTCTACAGCTTCGTAATTATTTTGTAAAAATAAACCTTTCATGGCATCTGTATCATATTGATTGACACGACACCCTAAGGTTGTAAACGCAACGGTTTTCATTGCACCTCTCTATTCTTGTTTAATTTATAGTTCTAATTCATATTGAATCATCGCTAATGATCCAATAGCAGCCGTTTCAGCACGCAAAATAGTATTACCAAGAGAAACTGAATTTCCACCACTCTCTATAATAGCATTGATTTCCTTCTCTTGATAGCCCCCTTCTGGACCAATACAAATTAGTATGTCTGTAATTGACTCATCAGAGTTGACCTGTGAAAGAACATCTTTAATAGTATGTCCATCTTCATTTTCATAGGCTACCAATTTTAATGCATCAGATTCTATTTCTAATACTTGTGAAAGTTTTTCCCCCACTACAAGTGTTGGCAGTTGATTACGCCCACATTGTTGAGCTGCTTCTAGCATTATTTTCTCCCAACGAGTAGCCTTTGTTTGTAATTTCTTGTCATCATATTTAGCAACACAATTAGCGGTAGATACAAGATAGACTGTATCAACATTTAACTCTGTCGCCTTTTGTAGAACCCATTCCAGCTTTTCACCTTTTAATAAAGATTGAACAAGGATAGTACGATAAGAAGATACATTTGACTCTACGTATTCAATAAGTTTTGCTTGAGCTTTACCATCTATTTCTTCTGTAATTTCATATGTACCACACCGATTGTCGCTACCGGTAACAGTTATGGGTTTCTCCATATTATGACGAAATACATGTAACACATGATGTGTCACATCTGTTGGTAATTCTATGGTTTCACCTAATGGTGTAGGAATAAAAATCTTTTTCATCGCTTTTCTAGCGCAAATGTATGCCAAGGCCCTGCAATGCGCTCCTCAATAATATGCCAATTAGCCTCAATGTATGGCATGATTTCATCATACCGATCATCTATAATACCACTAATGATTAAAATGCCTTGATCATCCAGTTTCTTACCAATTTGAGGTAATAGTATTTTAAGAGGATCTACTGTTAGGTTCGCTAATATTATTTGAGCAGTACCATTGAAATCACTATCCAAATTACCACAAATTATTTCTGCTGATACATGATTATTCTCACAGTTAATGCGCGCTTGATTTGCAGCATACTCTTCTATATCAATACCAACTAAATGTTTGATGCCTAACTGGGCTGCGATCAATAAAAGAATACCCGTACCAGTACCAATATCTAAACAAGTAACTGTATCAAGATCCATAGATTCACTATATGATTTCAATAACTCTGCACAAGTTCGTGTAGTCTCATGGGATCCAGTACCAAAGGAAATATCTGAATCGATTTCAATAATAGTTTTGTGATCCACATTATCGTATTCTTGCCAAGCTGGTTTAATAATTAAATTCGGTAGAATTTCTGTAGGTTCAATATATTGCTGCCAAGAATTGAGCCATGTAGATTCATCTAATATAGTAGTATCAATTGATGTAACACTAATATTAGCCTCTGTAAGACGATTTTCTATATCTAACTTAATTGTATTTGGGTCCAAAGATGGATCTGCATACATTGTTAATTTAATTAAATTAGGTTGGTTTTCTACATCTTCTTCTATTATTCCATTGTCTGCATAATCGTCAAAAAGAGTAGTCACCTCATCGGTGGCTACTCTTTCACAGACAATGGATACTTCTATCCATTGCATATATGCTCCTTTATAGGGAATGTGATGGAACAAACCATTCCTTCACATGAGCTGTTCATTTCGTTAAACAGTCCTTAATTTTTTCAAAGAGACTTTTGCTCACTTGTAAGTTATTTACATCTTCGTTACTTTCGTTTGCAAAGCGTAATAACAACTCACGTTGAGTATCGGTCAACTTCTTAGGCGTTTGGACAGTTACTACAATATGTTGGTCCCCTCGTTGGTTAGGGTTACGCAAATATGGAATACCTTTGCCCTTTACGCGGAATGCCGTTCCCGTTTGAGTACCTTCCGGAATCTTTAACTCTACTTTACCATCTAAGGTGTTAACTTGTATAGTCGCACCAAGAGCAGCTTGAGCAAAGCTAATATTCACACGGCTAATAACATCATTACCATTTCGCTCAAATTCCTTATGAGGACGAACAAAGATATATACGTAAAGGTCACCCTTAGGACCGCCCAAAATACCTGGTTCCCCTTCATTAGCTACACGTAAGCGAGAACCACTATCTACACCTGCTGGAATCTTGATAGAAATCTTGCGTTTTGCAAGCATTTCACCTGTTCCACGACATTTGGAACAAGGTTTTTCAATGCTTTTACCAGTACCATGACAGCGGGAACAAGTGCGAACGGATTGCATACGTCCAAATGGAGTATTTTGAATAACCGCTTCTTGGCCAGAACCATGACAGTTTGGACAAGTATCGACACGAGATCCTGGTTCACCACCAGTACCATGACAGTGATCACATTCTTCATGACGATGCACTTCTATTTCCATAGATTTACCAAAGGCTGCATCTTCAAAGGAAATATCAATATCTTCGCGCAAGTCATTGCCTTTTTGAGGGCCTTGTTGTTGGTGTCCACCGCCAAACATGCCTCCAAAAATGTCGCCAAAGATATCACCAAAGCCGCCAGCTTGACCACCGAAACCGCCAAAGCCACCTTGGAAACCACCGGCGCCAGCGCCGCCTCCTTGTTTGAAGGCGTCGTGGCCGAATTGGTCATATTGAGCTTTTTTAGTTTCGTCAGACAATACTTCGTAAGCTTCGTTAGCTTCTTTAAACTTTGCTTCCGCTTCCTTTGGATTATCTTTATTTACATCTGGATGGTATTGGCGTGCCTTTTTACGGAAGGCTTTTTTGATTTCATCTTGAGAGGCATTTTTGCTAACCCCTAAGATGTCATAATAATCACGTGCCATTAGTTACCAACCCTTCTTATTTCTTGTCGTCATCCACTACTGTGTAATCAGCATCAACTACATTATCATCAGATTTTGTTTGTTGTTGACCTTGCTCTGCACCACCAGCTGCTTGTTGAGCTTGTTGTGCTGCTGCATACATTTGTTCTGCTAATTTATGTAATGGTTGTTCCAAAGCTTCACTATCTTTTTTGATGTCTTCGATGTTGCCAGCTTCGATAGATTTTTTCAATTTATCTTTTGCTTCTTCCACTTCTTTCAATAAAGCAGTATCGCCTTTACCATCAAGTTCTTTCAATGCTTTTTCAGCTTGGTATACCAAGGAATCTGCATTGTTTTTAACATCTAATTCTTCTTTTCTAGCTTTATCTTCTGCTGCATGAGCTTCAGCTTCTTTAACCATGCGTTCGATTTCGTCTTCTTTCAAGCCGCTAGAAGAAGTAATTGTAATTTTTTGTTCTTTTTGAGTACCCAAATCTTTAGCTTTTACGTGTACGATACCGTTAGCATCGATGTCGAATGTTACTTCGATTTGAGGAACCCCACGAGGAGCTGCTGGGATACCATCCAAGTTGAAGCGACCCAATGTTTTATTATCTGCTGCGAACTCACGTTCACCTTGCAATACATGGATATCTACAGATGGTTGGTTATCTGCTGCAGTGGAGAATACTTGAGATTTAGATGTAGGAATTGTAGTGTTACGATCGATAATACGTGTGAATACACCACCCATTGTTTCGATACCAAGAGACAATGGAGTTACATCAAGTAACAATACGTCTTTTACTTCACCTACTAATACACCACCTTGAATAGCAGCACCGATAGCTACACATTCATCAGGGTTAACGTTTTTAGTTGGTTCTTTACCCAATACTTTTTTAATAGCTTCTTGTACAGCTGGAATACGGCTAGAACCACCAACTAACAATACTTTATCGATATCGGATGCAGATAAACCAGCATCGTTCATAGCTTTACGAGTAGGTTCAATAGTAGCTTGTACCAAATCAGCTGTCAATTCTTCGAATTTAGCACGAGTCAATGTTACATCCAAGTGTTTAGGACCAGTAGCATCAGCTGTGATGAATGGCAAGTTGATATTTGTGCTAGCTACGCCAGATAATTCAATTTTAGCTTTTTCAGCAGCTTCTTTTAAACGTTGATCAGCTAATTTATCATTGGATAAATCGATACCAGTTTCTTTTTTGAATTCTTCAATAAGGTAGTTCATAATGCGTTGGTCGAAGTCATCGCCACCAAGATGGTTATTACCAGATGTTGCCAATACTTCAAATACGCCATCACCAAGTTCAAGGATAGATACGTCGAATGTACCACCACCAAGGTCAAATACAAGAACTTTACCGTCTTCATCTTTATCTACACCATATGCAAGAGCAGCTGCTGTAGGTTCGTTGATGATACGAAGTACTTCAAGACCAGCAATCGCACCAGCGTCTTTTGTAGCTTGACGTTGAGCATCTGTAAAGTATGCTGGAACTGTAATAACAGCTTGTTTTACAGGTTCGCCCAAGTAAGCTTCTGCATCAGCTTTGATTTTTTGAAGAATCATAGCAGAAATTTCTTGTGGTGTATAAGATTTACCTTCTACAGTTACTTTGTAGTCAGTACCCATGTGACGTTTAATAGAAATGATTGTGTTTTCTGGGTTAGATACAGCTTGACGTTTTGCTAATTGACCAACTAAACGTTCGCCATTTTTTGCAAAACCAACAACGGAAGGAGTTGTACGCGCGCCTTCTTGGTTAGTAATAACCGTAGGTTCGCCGCCTTCCATAACCGCAACACAAGAGTTTGTAGTACCTAAATCAATACCAATTACCTTTGCCATAATATATGCCTCCTAAAACCTTTATAATCTATTCAACAACTTTTACCATTGCTGGACGAATACAACGACCATCAACAGTATAGCCAGTTTGCAATACTTCACATACCGTATCAGATTCATATTCATCTGACGGCACTCGCATAATCGCTTGATGGAAATTTGGATCAAATGGTTTACCAACCGCATCGATAACGGCTAAACCATGTTTAGATAACATAGCCATCAAGTTTTGATGAATCATGATAAATCCATCAAGGAATACCTTAGCATCACCTTCTGCGGGACTTTGAACAGCTCGTTCAAAGTTATCTAATACAGGAAGTAAATCTGTAAGCACATCCCCTTTAACATATCCTGCAAGTTGCTCTTTTTCTTGATTAGTACGACGTTTGAAGTTTTCAAAGTCAGCTTGCAAACGCTTATATCGATTATCGAAATCTGCTTTAAGCTCATCTAATACTTGAGCAGCGTCAGCAACAACTTCTTCAGTTTCTTCCACAGCCGGTTCCTCTACATTAGTAGCATTTGCTGTTTCGTCTACTGTTTCTTGTTTAATGTCTTGTTCTTCAGCCATTATATACCCTTTCTATTTTTGTTCTTTTACCATAGATTCCATCATATGTTTCATGTGAGACAACATTCCAATAATACGACCGTATTCCATACGTGTCGGTCCTAGAATAGCAAGTGTACCAATAGGCTGATCTTGATTTGTGAAATCAGCTTGTACCACACTCATAGAATGTAGTGCTTCAGTATCATTTTCATCGCCAATCTTTACCTTCACCGGTGTAGGTGAATCATCCTTTAAAAGTTGTCCCAATTGATTTTGCTCTTCCACTAATGAAAGTAAGGGTTGTACTTTTTCAACAGACTTAAACTCTGGTTGATTTAACAACTCCGTGGTACCTACAGAATAGAACAACTTACGTTTATTAATTGCTCGTAATAATGTTTCTGAAAGGATCATCAAAATCCCTTGGGGTCCTTCCATATGAATCAAAAGTGTTCCTAACGCTTCAGCCGTTACATGACCAATACTTACATTCTGTAATGCATTGCTAAATTGCATAGCCAAACTTTGTAATACATCAGGCGAAACGCCTTCAGTAAAGTACATCAATTCATTATCAAGAGCACCAGTCTCAGTAATAACAACCATAACTGCTTGATGTGAATCGAGGGGCAACACATGAATGTATTTGATTAATGCTCTATCATGAGCTGGAGCTAAGAATAAACTCATGCTATGGCTTACTTGTGATAATAATTTAGCCATATTTAAGAAGAGCTCACTCGTTGATCCATTGGAATGTTTCCATAACATTTCAATTTTTTCAGCATCCTGTAATGGAACAGGTTGTCGACTCAACATAGAGTCAACATATAAGCGATAGCCTTTAGCTGAAGGAATACGTCCAGCCGATGTATGAGGTTGCTCCAAATAGCCTAACTCCTCTAAATCGGACATTTCATTTCGCACTGTTGCCGGACTTATACCAAGATTATAATTCTTAGCAATGGTTCTTGACCCTACCGGTTCAGCAGATTTAACGTAGTCTTCAATTATGGCTCGCAAGATGCGCTGTTTTCTTTCATCCATAATGACACCTCTTGTTAGCACTCATAAACTTTGAGTGCTAATCGCATGTATAATATTATCACATTGGAAAAAATTGTCAAGCAAAAAAATCCTTAAAAAGTCAAATAATACCTATTTAGTCAAAAAGACAATTCAATATTTTTAATTAATTAGTCAAAAAATCAAAGTATAACAATAAGAAAACACTTATACTATCTACGTTTATGTCATATACTAAAATTTCAATCTTAGAA